>JAAELC010000384.1 GCA_024227135.1 Gammaproteobacteria bacterium | reverse complement strand
TCCGGAAACCCACGAACCATCCCGGGGTACGCGACAGTATTGCGATACTGATGCTCCCACACCTCAGGGACGGGTTTGGCAGTCACAGCCCCCAGCCCCGACACATTCAGGTTCACTCAGGCATCCACACGTGGAGGCTAGAGTCAGTAATGAACCGCTATGTGTGACACTTGATTATTCGTACCCTAGGCAACATGCGAGGGAACGTTCTGAGTGTCGAGGGCCGAGCAACAGGGACTTGTACCCTGGGCAGCAACAGTTTTATACTGAGGCACCGCCCAAGCCGGAACGAGTATCACCTGATGCAAGCCGAGGTTGGTCTCCACCTAGGTATTCCCATCTGCCAAGAGAGCAGCAGTATTTTACTGAGGCTCAGTCTGGCGGAAGATATCTAAGAGACCCAAGGCCTGCTGCTCACCAGCCGGTTGATGATGGTGAAGGGAGGACTTATCATCGAGACGAGTTCCCTTCATTACATTATCATGACTATGAGCCCAGAGGTAACCGCGACTCGGTTAATCTCAGTACATCGGGAGGGTTTCCTGCCCACCCAGCGTACCGAGATAACCAGTCTCTCCCTGGTGGAGGACGGGAAAAGCTAACAAAGAGCATCCACCTGCCCAAGAACCTCTTATTTGACGGTTCTAAGAGTTGGAAGACCTTTGTAAGCACTTTCCAACTGTTCCTCCACCAGCACGAGATACAGGACCTCAAGTCGCAACTGTATTACTTTACAAGTGCGCTCTCGGGCTCTGCTGCCGATTATTTTGCCAGAATTGGCAAACGGCAAACATTCTATGACGTCAGGCAAATATATGATGTCATGGCGGAGCGGTTCGACGATAAAGAATTGTCTGAATCTGCTCTACTTCACTTCTCATTCATCTGCCAGAATGAGGGTGAAGATGCGAGAGAGTGGGCCTATCGTGTGTGGGAATTGGCCTACCGCGCATACCCTGAGCCCTCAGCAACTCGAGAGAAACGTTGTTCAACGGTTTACCCTGGGGCTCAGGGATAAGAAAACGCTGCG
>JAAELC010000383.1 GCA_024227135.1 Gammaproteobacteria bacterium | reverse complement strand
GTTTACCGGGGCTTCGATCAAGAGCTTCTCCGAAGATAACCCCATCAATTAACCTTCCGGCACCGGGCAGGCGTCACACCCTATACGTCCACTTTCGTGTTTGCAGAGTGCTATGTTTTTAGTAAACAGTCGCAGCCACCAAGTCACTGCAACCCTCTTCTGCTCCAGCCGCAGGGCCTTCACATACAAAGGGCACACCTTCTCCCGAAGTTACGGTGTCATTTTGCCGAGTTCCTTCACCCGAGTTCTCTCAAGCGCCTTAGGATTCTCACCCCACCCACCTGTGTCGGTTTGGGGTACGGTCACACATAACCTGAAGCTTAGGGGTTTTTCTTGGAAGTGTGGCATCAACCACTCAGATCAAAAGAGATCTTCGCCATAACGTCTCAGCCTTAAGAGAGTCCGGATTTACCAAAACTCTCAGCCTACACGCTTAGATCGGGACAACCAACGCCCGTCTGGTCTAGCCTTCTCCGTCGCCCCATCGCAGTTATGTGAGGTACAGGAATATTAACCTGTTTACTATCGACTACGCCTTTCGGCCTCGCCTTAGGTGCCGACTCACCCTGCCCTGATTAGCATGGGGCAGGAAACCTTGGGTTTTCGGCGTGGGGGTTTTTCACCCCCATTATCGCTACTCATGTCAGCATTCGCACTTCTGATACCTCCAGCACCCCTTACAGGACACCTTCAACGGCTTACAGAACGCTCCTCTACCATGCTAGTAAACTAGCATCCGTAGCTTCGGTATACTGCTTGAGCC
>JAAELC010000382.1 GCA_024227135.1 Gammaproteobacteria bacterium | reverse complement strand
GTTATGCTTAATCTATTCGGGGCCGTACCCTTTTCTTCGACCATGAACTATGCTGACCAGCAATCCGCCGGCGTTATGATGGCCACGACCGGGCGGGCAGCTTCCTTGAAACCAAAGTCTCGGAAGTATGGTTGAAAAAGCAAAGCTGAAACCTAAAGGAATTGACGGAGGGGCACCACCACCACCAGGAGTGGAGCCCGTGGCTGGGGATCTGGGAGTTCGTTTTTGGTGCCCGACCTATCACCGAGAGAAAATACGCTCCCTATCTCCTATGTCCTTTCATGGGTCCTTGCTGAGCGAGCAGGTAAAATCATACGCAACTATATAGGGGACGGGAGTTGGCTTCTACGCTAGAACCATCTAGAATGTATGTAGAAGCCGGGGGAAACTCCAAGGGGATCTGGGTTGTAAGTCGTTTTTGGTGCCCGACCAGAACAAAACGCAAAAAACCCGCATCCTCTATGTCCTCCCTTCACTCCAGGGTAGCGGCCGTGACAGGCCAGGCCCTGGGTGAAGAAGGTCACGTTGACTTTCGTTCCTCCCTCCGCGTGATCGATCCACCAGTTGATGGCGCCTTGAGGTACCTTACTACCTATATGGTGTTAAAGGAACAAAGCTCTGTAAATAACGAAGGTACGAGTTATGCTTAATCTATTCGGGTCGGGGCCGTACCCTTTTCTTCGACCATGAACTATGCTGACCAGCAATCCGCCGGCGTTATGATGGCCACGACCGGGCGGGCAGCTTCCTTGAAACCAAAGT
>JAAELC010000381.1 GCA_024227135.1 Gammaproteobacteria bacterium | reverse complement strand
TCATCCATACACTGCTGGATAGACTCAGGCGCACAAGGTATGAAGTCATCTAGATGGACGTACCCTGTACGGTACTCACCGGGAGTGTCATCAGGCGCAAGCTCAGAGTGGATGCGCCTCATTTCACCTGACAGGTCACGGTATCCTGACTCTGGCAACGGTTCTGCCCTATACGAATACCGTACTACGGGCAGCCTCACTCAAACAGCGCCTGGTATACCGCCCGTGACGGTAGCTTGTCGGGATTCTCCACCCGGCGTTTGTTCGCTGCTGTTACCTGGAGGAACTGCTTGAATAGTGTACAGCACATCGCCTGGCCCCAATTCGGAGAGTCTCCAGGTTGACGAGCGCCACTACAGGCATACTCAGCAGCACAACCATCACAGGGTGAGTCCAGCCCCTGCGTGTCTGCTGTCTTGCACCGGGTATTTGCATCTGTACCACCATCAAAACCAGTAACTGCATCAAAATCTAATATCGTGTATTCACTCATAATTTACCCTGCTTAATTAATCTATTTAATGTATCGTTATTCTACTTGTGATAGAATTTGTTTATAGATAATTTGATGAACTATTTAGAGGAATAATACGAAATGCCAAAGAAAAAACAACCAACACTCACATCCCAGATTGCTGAATTAACCGAGCGCAAGGGTAAACTACAGAGGGGTGTCGGGATGGTTAAGAACTCCCTTACTACTCACCAGGAGAGGCTCGACAAGGCCGAGGAACACCTTGTTGACTGCATCACCACTCAGATGGGTGACGACACGCCTGAGAACCGTGAGGCTGTCAGTGAAGCGAGAGTGGCGAAGGGAGTGATTACTAACCAGTACGACCAGCACCAGCACGAACTGAAGTTAATCCCCGAGGCGATTAAGAAGGTGAACGAGAAAATACGCGCACTGGAAAGCGAGAAGAAGGTTCGTGAGCACGAAATTATCACTGCCAATCTACCCGACATTGAACCCCTGCGAGAAAATGCGAGGGATGCTATCGGTAAACTCGCTGCTGTGATGTGTATGGAATCCACCCGCAACGTGAACTTCTTAGATGTGAAGCTCGCCATTGCCAAGCTGGACAATGACAAGTCAGTAACCTGTGAATTCATCCGTCAGTTTGATGCACTTAATGCACAGATGGGTTTTGAGGCAATCTAATGAACCAGCCACTAATCAATCATTTTTACAATGAAACCGGGAACCGTTTAAGCGGTTATATCAGCACTGCTTACCGCAGACAGGGCATCCAGGTCAAAAGCCATATGGCGAAAGTGCTTAACGATTTCGGGCCACAGGAATTATCAGCAATGATGCACGGCCTGGTTGAGTTCGGGCAGCAGTACCCCGGCGGTCAGCAAGATGTATTTATGGGTGATGTCTTCACTGCTATCGGTGAACTGCGTACCGAGGGTATTGAACCTGGTTCACCTCAGTATCGCGAGCAGTTGGCGCATATGGCAGATAGCAACCTGTTCGATACATCAGAACTGACTACTGAACCGGATGTTTCCTCACGCGCACAACAGGCTGGGAACGCATTGCAGGAGTCGTTAGCTCATCACAAGCGTGAGTTAGACCGGGCAAGTGGCCCGTATGCTGATGAGAACGAAGTCCTACGCCTGGAACGTACCATCAGTAAGATTGAGTCCGACATCCAGAGAATGAACGGTTCAGTGGTGCCCCCTGCTGCTGCACCTGATAGACCTGTCCTTAGTCCAGAGGCACAGGCTAGACAGGACAAGGCCGACAAGGATTACTATGATTCCGTGGCACGGGCAGACGCTGCACAGCGTGATGGGCCACAGGATTATGAACAGTC
>JAAELC010000380.1 GCA_024227135.1 Gammaproteobacteria bacterium | reverse complement strand
ATTTGAAGTGATACACGATGAATGTATGGCAGTGCGTAAGCGTGTCGGTGTACTGGACCTGTCAGGATTTGCCAAATATGACATCAGTGGTCCCGATGCCGGGGATTTTCTTAACCGGGTGTGCGCCAATCGTATGCCGGTGAAGGTTGGCGGTATCGTGCTGACCCATATCCTCTCTGAACAAGGCCGTATCAAGGGTGAAATAACCGTCACCCGGCTGGGTGATGACCACTACTATGCCTTGTCTGCCGCAGCGGCTGAGACGCGTGACCTTGACCACCTGGTGCAAGGCAAGCTTGATGCCGAGAATGTTGAGATCACAAATGTCACAGACGACCGGGGTGTTTTGGTACTGGCAGGGCCACGCTCTCGCGAAGTGCTGGAAAAACTCACCGATAGCAGCCTCGAGAATGATTCATTCCGCTGGCTGACCGGTAAGGAGATAAAGGTTGCAGGTGTTTCCTTGCGTGCTCTGCGTGTGAACTACGTGGGTGAACTGGGCTGGGAGTTGCACCCGCCCATGGCGGATATGGAGGCCGT
>JAAELC010000379.1 GCA_024227135.1 Gammaproteobacteria bacterium | reverse complement strand
TGTTCGCAACTGGCCAGGTGTCGCAACCCGGTCCATGGCTGTAGAGTAGTTCGCCTGGGTGGTATGGTTATTGGCATTGCGTCTTTGCTTGCCACTTTTCACCGTCGTTGGTTCCGTCACATGAAATAATGAGGGAAGGCGCTTGCCAACATCAACAGCAAGGATGCTGCTATGGTAACCGGAGTTGACCGTTTCGCCATCTGATTCAATCCTCAGGGCCGAAAGAAGTTGCAACCCCAGACTCCCCAGCCCCGGGTAAAATACCGATTACCTCCGGAGCCGGGATGCTGGAGTGAAATTATTGATAGGCCTTGAGCAAGGCATCTCCCTGGCTGCCAGCTGATTTCTTCCAGCTTTCGAGCATGGTATCCCCAATATTTTTCAGGCCGGTCATCAGCGCCGCGCTTGGGGGCATTACGGTCATACCGTTGTCTTTCAGCACAGCGGTCTTGGCAGTGGTTTCCTTCTTACTCATTTCCCATCCCCGTGCTTCAGCTTTTCTGGCGGCTGCCAGCAGCGCATCCCGGCTTGCCTTGTCCAGTTTGCGAAATGCCCGTTTGTTGACAACCACGATATTCTTGGGAAGCCAGGCCTGAATATCAGTGTAGTAGTTCACGAAATCCCACGCTTTCGAGTTAGCGCCCGTGGAAGGGGATGTAATCATGGCTTCCACTCGACCGGTCGTAAATGCCTGGGGGATATCCGGCACTTCCACCTGGGTAGGCGCGGCCCCTGTGAGCTTGGAGAATTTTTCCAATGTGGCGTTGTAAGCTCGGAATTTCAGACCCTTGAGATCTTCCACCCCTTTGATCTCTTTCTTTGTGTATAGACCCTGGGGTGGCCAGGGCACTGAAAACAGAGGCATGAGATTCTGTTTATCCAGCAGTTTTGCAACTATCGGCTGCTGGGCATCCCACAAGCGCCGGGCGTCGCCGTAGTTGGTCGCCAGAAACGGTTGGGAGTCGGCGCCAAAGACCGGGTTTTCATTGGAAAGGCGTGATAGAAAAAACTCACCGATGGGTACCTGTCCACCACGAACGGCATTCTTGATTTCCGGGTGTTTGAAAAGTGAACCCGCGGAGTGAATCTTGATAGCCAGTTTTCCGTTGGTGGACTCCTCAACGTCCTTGGCAAACTGCAGGATGTTCCGGGTATGAAAAGTCTTGTCAGGATAAGGGGTTGGCATATCCCAGGTCATATCCGCCGAACTCGCGGTGGTTACCGCCATGGACAGTACAGCACCGGCAATCAACCTGTTCGATCGTTTCATTTTGTCGCTCATTACTCGGATTCCCCCTCGTTGTCTGCTTAAAAGTACCTTGAAAAATCGTAACTGCTCACCCCCCAGACATTACCCCCATGGGTGTTCTGTGGAGGAAGTGTCTTTGGTAGGGATGCCAAAGCCAAGTCTACAGTCAGGTATTGACGACGTCTTCCGGGGCAGATCACCCATGCGGGGTGAGTAGACACGAAAAATCGTTGTATACGCCCTTTCTGAAGGTAGCAGCTTTACCCGGTGTCTTCAAACAGGCTGCCGCCAGGGGCCATGGCCTGTCCTGTATGGGGGATGGTACGGCCATTACCTTAATTACAGGTTTGGAAAGCGGGACTGTGGTACACCAGGGGAACTGCCGGAAACGGGTTTCCACACATCGAGACTGTGCAATAATTGATTGCCAGGGACATTGGAATCATCGTGATAGGCAGGGGTTCCTGCCTATCAGACATCCTCACAAAACCCGAAACGGAGAGAAACACCATGGATAACTGGCAGTTCTGGATAGACCGGGGGGGCACCTTTACCGATATCGTGGCCCGGCTCCCCGATGGGACCACTGCCACCCGTAAATTGCTTTCCGACAATCCTGAACAGTATGCCGATTCCGCTATACAGGGTATGCGTGATCTGATGGGGCTTTCACAGGAAGCAGCGATTCCTGGTGGCTGTATCGACGCCATCAAAATGGGCACCACCGTAGCCACCAATGCCCTGCTGGAAAGGACCGGTGACAGGACGCTGTTGCTGACGACCCGGGGTTTCGGGGATGCCCTGCGAATTGGTTATCAGCACCGCCCCCGGCTCTTTGCACGCAATATCCAACTGCCCGCCATGCTCTACGAGCGGGTAACCGAAATCCACGAAAGGGTCGATGCAGCGGGTCAGGTAATCGTACCACTGGATGAAGAAGAGGCCAGAAGAGAACTGCAGGCGGCCTGTGATGCCGGTATGGATGCAGTCGCCATTCTTTTCATTCACGGCTATCGATATCCTGCGCACGAAAAGCGCGTGGCCGCCATTGCCAGAGAAGTTGGGTTTTCCCAGGTTTCCATTTCCCACCGGGTGAGCCCCTTGATCAAACTGGTGAGCCGGGGGGATACCACGGTGGTGGATGCCTATCTGTCACCCATTCTGAGGCGCTATGTGGGGCAGGTTGCCTCCCACACCGGTGGTGCACGGTTGATGTTCATGCAATCTCACGGGGGACTGACATCCGCTGACTGTTTCCAGGGCAAAGACGCCATCGTGTCCGGGCCTGCCGGTGGTGTGGTCGGTATGGTCCGAACCACACAAATGGCCGGATTCGATAAGATTATTGGTTTCGATATGGGGGGAACATCCACCGACGTTTCCCACTTCGATGGTGAATACGAGCGTGCCTTCGAAACGGAGGTCGCCGGAGCACGCATCCGGGTGCCGATGATGAGTATCCATACGGTGGCTGCCGGCGGTGGTTCCATCCTCAAATACGAGGATGGCCGTTTTCAGGTGGGGCCGGATTCGGCGGGCGCCAACCCCGGCCCTGCCTGCTACCGGCGCGGTGGACCACTGACGGTGACCGACTGCAATTTAATGCTCGGTAAAATCCAGGTTGGACATTTTCCTCGTGTTTTCGGTCCCGATGGCGATGATCCCCTGGACAGGGATATCGTTGCTGAACGGTTCTCAGCGCTTGCGGCTGAGGTGAATATGACACCTGAGCAGGTAGCTGAGGGCTTTCTGAAGATCGCCGTGGATAACATGGCCAATGCCATCAAGAAAATCTCAGTACAGCGCGGCTACGATGTTACGGGTTATACGCTGAGCTGTTTCGGTGGTGCTGGTGGCCAGCACGCCTGCCTGGTTGCCGACGCATTGGGTATGACCCGGATTTTTATACATCCCTATGCCGGTGTGCTCTCAGCCTACGGTATGGGGCTTGCAGATCTGCGGGCGATTCGGGAGCGGTCGGTGGAGGCAGCGCTGTCAAAGGAACTGGTTCAGGAGCTGCAAGGCCCCTACTCTGAATTGAGGAATGAAACCCGACAGGAACTGTTGCAGCAGGGTGTGGATTCCGAGGCTGTCACGACGACCTGTAAGGCGATGATTCGTTATGATGGCACGGATACGGCGTTGAGTGTCCCCTCCTCCGATGCATCGACGATGGCCCAGGCGTTCGAGGAGATCCACAAGCGGCAATTCGGTTTTGTGATGAGTGATCGGCCTCTGGTTGTCGAGGCGATCTCGGTGGAAGCGGCAGGCGGCGGGGAGGACCTGGAAGACCCAGTTGTGGCTGATGCGCTGAGCGGGGAGTTGCCTGAACCGCTGGAAACCATCGATACATACAGCGGGGGTGACAGCCTGCCCACACCGATTTTCGATCGTTCGACCCTGTTGCCGGGCAACCGTGTCATCGGACCGGCTGTTCTCGTGGAACCTAACGCCACTGCAGTGGTAGAGCCTGGCTGGGCTGCCGAAATCACCAGCCTCAATCACCTTCTGCTGGAGCGTACCGAATCGAAGCCCCGGGATTCTGCCATGGGTACGGATGCCGACCCCATCATGCTGGAGATATTCAACAACCTGTACATGACTATTGCCGAACAGATGGGAGGCGTTCTGGCCAATACGGCGTATTCGGTCAACATCAAGGAACGCCTCGACTTCTCCTGTGCCGTATTTGATTGTGAGGGCCGCCTGGTGGCGAATGCGCCACACATGCCGGTCCATCTAGGTTCCATGAGTGACAGTATCCGCTCGGTGATCAGGAAGTGGGGAGATGAAATAAGAGAGGGAGACGTATTCGTACTCAATGCACCCTATAACGGGGGCACCCATCTACCGGATGTGACCGTGGTTACTCCGGTGGTTTCCCGGCAGCAGGAGATTCTGTTTTTCGTCGCTTCCAGGGGACATCATGCGGATATTGGGGGCATTACCCCGGGTTCCATGCCCCCGGCCAGCCGGGAGGTCGGTGAAGAGGGGGTACTGTTGGACAATCTCAGGTTGGTACAGCAAGGAGAAATGCTCGATGCAGAGATTCGAGAAGTACTGCTTTCAGGGCCTTACCCGGTACGAAATCTGGACCAGAATCTGGCTGACCTGAGAGCACAGATCGCAGCCAATGAAAAAGGCGTGCAGGAACTCCGCCGTATGGTCGATCAGTTCGGTCTGGAGGTGGTACGCGCTTACATGAAACACGTCCAGGATAATGCCGAAGAGGCGGTGCGCCGTGTCATCGGAAAACTTCGTTCCGGGCGCTTTCAATACCCCATGGATAACGGGGCGGTCATTCGGGTGGATATCACCGTGGACTCCAGGCGGCGTGGGGCCACGATCGATTTCTCAGGGACCTCGGATCAGCTTGAAAACAATTTCAACGCACCTGCATCGGTTTGCCGGGCCGCCGCGCTGTACGTATTCCGGACCCTGGTGGACGAGGATATTCCCATGAACGAGGGTTGCCTGGAACCATTGAACCTGATCATTCCTGATGGCTCCATGTTGAATCCCCACTACCCTGCCGCCGTGGTCGCCGGAAACGTGGAGACCTCCCAGGCCGTGGTCGACACCCTGTTCGGTGCACTGAAGACCATGGGTGCGGCTCAGGGCACGATGAATAATTTTACCTTCGGAGACGAAAAGGCCCAGTACTATGAAACCCTCTGCGGTGGCGCCGGAGCCGGACAGGGATTTGACGGAGCCCATGCAGTGCATACCCACATGACCAATTCCAGACTGACCGACCCGGAAGTATTGGAATGGCGTTTCCCGGTAATACTGGAAAGCTTCAGCATACGTCATGGAAGCGGCGGTGCCGGGCGCTATCGTGGAGGAGACGGAGTCAATCGCCGGATGCGCTTTCTACGTCCCATGACGGCAGCCATACTCTCCGGTCATCGAATCATACCCCCCTACGGCATGCAGGGGGGGCGGCCCGGAAAGACCGGTCGGAATCGAGTGATCAGACGGAATGGCGAGGTGGAGGAACTGCCGGGTTGTGCAGAAGTATCCATGAACCCGGGTGATGTCTTTTCTATCGAAACACCAGGTGGAGGCGGTTACGGGTCGGCGCCACCGACCAATGACGAGCAAATATCCAGAAACGGGGATACAGGTGACAGTACAAGACGCTCACTTCGTTGTCTGTCTGTAATGAACTTTGGAATGTCGTTCGAGTTGTAAATCATGCAGGATTCCAATAAAGCACTGGCTCTTACCATCACCAAGGGGATGTCTGCACGATATCCATTGATCTACATTGTCGGACGGGAGGAGGAACGAATTGAGGGCCTGCTTTCCCTTATCGCATCCAGACCGCCCCATCAGGCACCCTTGATCACTTGGAGCCTCTACCGGGGATTCTCGGATTCCGGGGAGAGCCAGGATCCTCTGGAAGCCCTGGCCCGAATCCGACAATCCGAGCAGTCCGGGTTTTTTCTGATGAAAGATCTGCCCGCCTGTTTTCCCGACAATCCTGTCCTGCTGCGCGCTTTGCGTGACCTTTACTACGAGCTGAAGCATCGGGCTGTCACTGTCTTTATCTCGTATCCTAACCTGGTTGTTCCGGATATCCTCAGCAAGGAAATCTATCTGGTGGAGATGGGACTGCCTTCACGACCGGAGATCCGAAACTATCTGGAAAACCACTGGGATAAGATGGCCCGGGATCCATGGGCTGGTGGTGATTTCATCGACCGTCTCTCCATGACAATGTCCGGTTTGACACTGAATGAGATGGGACATCTTCTGTTCCGTCTGTCACGGCTTCCAGGCCTGAACCAGCAAACGGCGCTTCGAGAAGTCTATGATTACAAATCTCAGGCGCTGCACAAAGAGAGTTGTCTGGGTTACATTCCCCCCGAATACTCGCTGGATGAGATTGGGGGCCTGAATAATCTGAAAAAATGGGTGCTCAAGCGCAAGCAGCTCTTTACCGAAAAAGCCATTGCTTCCGGTGTACCGCTGCCTTCCGGTATTCTGTTGATGGGCGTCAGCGGCTGCGGCAAGAGTATGGCCGCCAAGACGATTGCCGCCGCCTGGAATCTGCCCCTGGTCAAGCTGGATATGAGCCTGGTTTTGTCCGGCTCTTTTGGTGCCCCGGAAAGCGCGTTTCACCATGCTATCCAGGTAGCGGAACAGATAGCACCGGTGGTGCTCTGGATAGATGAGCTGGAGAACAGTTTCGGTTTTGACGAGGCGGCGCCAGGCAGCGGGAATGTCAATATCTTTTCCAGCTTCCTGAGCTGGATGCAGGACAAACCCTCCAATGTTTTTCTTGCGGCTACCGCAAATCGTATCCAGCTGCTTCCTGCGGAACTGATTCGAAAAGGGCGATTCGATCAACTGTTTTTTCTCGACCTTCCAGGCAAGAAAGAACGCATCGAAATCTTTAAAATCCATATTCCCCGGCAAGGTGGGGATCCGGATCAGTTCGAACTGGGTTATCTGGCGGCCTTGACCAAGGATTGGAGCGGTGCGGAAATCGAGCAAGCTGTGATTTCTGCACGGGTGGATGCGTATCAGGAAGACCGGGGGTTCACGGAACAGGATATCGCCCGAAACACCTCACAAACGGTACCACTGGCACGGACCATGAAGGAACAGCTCAAGGCCATCAAAGACTGGTCTCAGGATCGTGCTGTTTCAGCCTCCTGATTTCTACGGTATATGAGTGCTTGCAGATGGGATATCCTGTGGAGCGATATCAGCCTGATTTCTCGATAATTACCGATTTCCATGGCCCTTACATTCCCATACGGCATCACCTACACTTCCGGTCATATCCTTCTATCACCCTCTTTGGATCAACCTGCTGTTTCATGAAACACAGTGTCACTACAATCAAGGAGAAATAAAAAAATGTCTTTTAGAATCCACGTCCTTTTCATAATTTTGCTGTTGTTGGCCGCTGGTATGGCTTTGGCCCGCACTCCAGCACCGGCGGGGGCCAGTGTATATATCATTTCACCGGCGGACGGTGAGACGGTCAGCAGCCCGGTTACCGTCAGATTCGGGCTTACCGGCATGGGGGTCGCACCGGCAGGCGTGGAGAAAAAAAATACCGGTCATCATCACCTGCTGATTGATCTGGAAGGACTACCGGACATGAATAAGCCATTGACATCGGATGCGCACCACAGGCACTTTGGCGGTGGGCAGACCCAGGTTACCGTCGAGCTGGCTCCGGGCAAGCACACGCTGCAACTGATCATGGGAGATCAAGTGCATATTCCCCATGAGCCTCCGGTTATCTCTGAGAAAATCAGTGTCACTGTAAAATGATGTGACGGTATCTGCCCGTACCCCCGCTGTCCGCGAGGGATACGGGTGGACACGCGAACACCCGGGACTCCGGTGTTGTTGTGTAACCAACCCATACCCGACAGTCAGCCTGGTACGGTGATCCAGCGGGTCTTCTGGGCGTCTGGCGGGAATTGCTTTGGAACTGCAGCTTCCTGAACATCTGTGGAACCGCTGAAACAGTCCAGCAATATCCGCAGCCCTTACCTCTTGGTGAAGGGAAGAACAGGATCGATAAAAATGTCTGCATATTCAATACGCCATCCGATAGCTTTCCGGGGTCTGTGGCTAGTCGGTTTATTACTGAGCCTGGGCGTACAGGCCGCCCCTCCTGATGGTTATCCGTTTCATTCCTATAGTGATGCGGTCAAACTGGCCAAAGAACAGCAGAAGCCGCTTTTTCTGTACTTTGGTCGATATGGCTGCAGTTCATGTCTGAAGACACATAAGGAGACCTTCACCGATCAGGGTCTCAAGAAGAAACTGGTGGATCATTATGTGCTGGCTTACGTGGATACCGAAAGTGATAAAAGGCTCAGATTGCCTTCTGGCGAACGCATCACCGAAATGCAGTTTGCCACCCGCTCCCGTATCTATGGCACACCGACCTATTTTTTCATCTCTCCGGGTGGTGAGCCGCTGTTCAAGTTTGTCGGATTCAAGACCGTGGCGGAAATGCTGGTCTATGACGACTATGTTTCTCAGGGGCACTATAAGCTTATATCCTTCAAAGAATATCAGGCGTCCAACGGATGATCCGGTGTTTGCTTCTGTCATTGGCCATCGGTTGCTGCCCCGGTCTTGTCTCAGGCTCTGATCCGTGGGAGTTTTCCAGTGGCGTACCGGTGACCGAGGGTGGTCAGGGCGCTGTTTTTCATCATCTCGACTCCTCCGGTCGAAAAAATATCGCCGTTTCCAATGGTCTGGTGGCGGTGGTATGGGAAGACGACCGAACCGGCCAGCCCCAGGTATACCTGGCTTTCAAACGGTCAGATGAACTGGCGTTTTCCCCCAGTATTGGTATCAGCACCGGTAAGGAGGCTTATGAGCCTACGGTGGTGACTGTGGGAGATGATCACTTTTTGATTGCCTGGGAACAGGACGGCAGAATCCATGCCAGAACGGTCATCTCCGGTCGATTGGGTGCGGTGACCAAACTGTCCGGGCCAGGTGCGAAACAAGTGGTTCTGACTGCCTGGCAAAACACCGCTTATGGCGTTTGGCAGGAGAAAAAAGCCGATTACCCCCGGTTGTTTTTTACCAAAATCGAGATTGGAAAGGATGGCGGGTTGCGGCTGGGGCAGCCATCACCTGTGGATACCCGTCCGGCCCAGGCCCCCCAGCTTTATCCTGCTATCGAAGCAGGCCCTGCCGGCATCTGTGTCGTCTGGGAAGACCGGCGGGCAGGACACACCCGCTTGTACTACAGCCATTCGAGCCCCGATGGCAGATTTGTTCCCCCACTGGAACTCAACGAGTACTTTACCAATCGCAACAGCTACGACCGGGGAAGCGGTGTGACCCGGGTTTCTATGGCCGGTTTCGGTCAGGATGAGGTAGTGGCAGCCTGGATGGATAAACGGCGTAATGGCAGAGGTTACGGTATCTATTCGGCATTGGGGACCGGCGGCGGTAGTGAATTTGGACCCAATGAACGGGTTCAGGGCGAAGAGGGTGATGAAAAGCCACACAGCAACCCGACCACTGCCGGCAATACTGCCGGCGAATTCCTGGTCGCCTGGGACGATTTTCGCAGGGGTACATCGGATATCTGGATGAGCTGGTACAACGATGACCTGGAATGGAGTCAGGACCTGTCACCCTCCCCGGCTGGTGGCCCGGGCGAGCAGACCAACCCCAGCATGGTACTGGATGACCAGGGTTGGCTGCATCTGGCGTGGGTCAGCAGGGATAAACCGGGGGGTCCTACCCGCATCTGGTATGCCCGGGGGCGCCGCGGGGCAAACTGAAATCCGGCTCAGCAAACCGGCCGGTCTCTCTCGATCAATCCAGCCATTCTCTCGGTTTTAGGAACTCTTCGTACAACCGCGCCTCTTCAGACCCGGTTTCGGGTTTCCAGTTGTATCGCCACTTTGCGAGGGGTGGCATAGACATGAGGATTGATTCTGTACGTCCACCTGACTGCAACCCGAACAAGGTCCCCCGATCATAGACCAGGTTAAACTCTACATACCGGCCCCGCCGGTAGAGCTGGAAGTCCCGTTCACGATCACTATAAGGTGTCGATCTGCGTTTCTCGAGGATAGGAAGATAAGCGGGGAGATAGTGGTCACCGACGCTTCGCATGAATGCAAAACTGGTTTCGAAGTCCCACTCGTTGAGATCATCAAAAAACAGTCCACCGATTCCACGGGGTTCCTGCCGGTGACGAAGATAAAAATACTGATCGCACCATTGTTTAAACCGTGGATACTGCTCTTCACCGAAAGGCTGGCAGGCCGACCGGGCCGTATCATGCCAGTGCCGACAGTCTTCTTCATAGCCATAGTAAGGGGTTAGATCGAAGCCACCACCAAACCACCAGACCGGTGCTTCATTTTCTTTCTCGGCAATGAAAAAACGGACATTGGCATGAGAAGTGGGTATGTGGGGGTTGCAGGGATGAATCACCAATGACAACCCCATTGCTTCAAACCCCCACCCTTGTAACTCCGGGCGATGGGCCGTTGCCGAAGCCGGCAGAGATTTCCCTGTCACGTGGGAGAAGTTGACGCCACCCTGCTCGATCAAACCACCACCACTGGTCACCCGGCTTCGTCCGCCTCCCCCCAGACCCTCTTTACTATCTTTGTCCCAACAGTCTTCCACGAACCGGGTGCTGTCATCACATCCTTCCAGCTGGGAGCAGATGTGTTCCTGCAGCTCGGTAAGGTATACCTTAACCGCTTCTTTATCAGGGTCACTCATTGTCATCGGCTCCCGGTCTGCCTACATGCCATTGCGAAACGTATCGGTATCGGTCATGCCACTGGCGCGCACCTGACGAAGCGCTATCCCGTACTCCCGTAAAATACCCAGCACCCAGCCAATGCGATCTCTCAGGTATTGATCGGACTTTGGATCATTATCAGCAGCCTCGCTATTGAGCACTTGTTCGGCATTCCTTACGATGATTTGTTCGGGGATATAGCAGAGTCTGTTGTTCTTATAGCTGCTCATGCGCAGTTCCGCGACTGGATAAGCGCCACCGTCCCCCGCAGATACCGTTACGATCAAGGCCGGTTTATGTCCGACCTCCCGGGGACTGCAGAGCAGGAAGAGGTTCTTGAGACCGGCTGGTACCTGCCCGTGCCATTCGGGAGAAACCACCACAAGAGCATCGCAGGATTGAAGCAGTGCTCTCAGCGGTGTCAGATAATCCATCCATTCAGGATCGCCCTCCCAGACACCCTGGTCCCAAAGCGGCAGAGGATTGCCCGCAAGAGAGAGAATTTCCACTTCATCCTCGGGGTTTCGCTCCTGGATCACCGTCTTGATATAGTCAGCCACTTTCATGCTTTGGGATGGGTTGCGATGGCTTCCACTGATGATTGCAGTCTTCATTTATAACACTCCTGAAAATACGTTATTGTGTTCACACCATGGGTGCTGATGATAGCGCCGGGACTGGATGGTTTCATCCGTCAGTTGGGAGTCGCAGTCAGGATTGGAACAGCTTATGCAGCAGAAGACTTTCAGGATCGGCAAGCTGGTCTACCACGGTGAAGTGGTTCAGGCCGGGAGCCACGAGCATTTCAACGGGAACGCCCTGGCTGCGTCGTTTCTCTGCAAATGAGGTCATTTGATCATGAAAGCCCTGTGACTCTTCACCACCGGTTACCAGCAACATCGGGGACTGACTGGTGGGTGATGCTTTCATCGGGCTGTTCAACCGGGCACTCCGCTGATCCAGGCCCAGCCTGGCATTGATGGTGGTAAATCTGAGCGGTTCCAAGTCAAATATGCCACTGATACACACCGAGCTGTCGATAGAATTCTTATTCAGTTGCGGGGCTGTTCGAGACCAGTCGGTAGCCATCAACATGGCGGCCAGCTGGCCGCCGGCAGAATGTCCGGCAACCCGAATGGTCTGCCAGTTTCGCCCCAGTTCGTGTGCATGTTCCAGCAGATATACCACGGCCTGTTGTACCGACTCGAGAATCCCGTCCAGGGTCACCCCCGGGCAAAGCGGATAATTGCAGATCGCAACATCCATTCCCCTGCTTGCCGGTCCTGAGGCCAGAAAGCTGAAATAGTCTTTGCTCAGTGCCTGCCAGTAGCCCCCATGAAGAAATATCAGCAACCCGTGACCCTGTGAACGAAAAAGGTCCAGGGTATGACGGTCGCCGGTACCATAGGGGATGTCCAACTGACAATCCGCGGAGGCTCTGAATACGCTGCTGCTGCTGTTCCAGCGTTCAATGATCTGCGGATGTTCCGGTACCGCCTGTCTGTTGTTGTAATGAGAC
>JAAELC010000378.1 GCA_024227135.1 Gammaproteobacteria bacterium | reverse complement strand
GACAGTCGCTTAAGTGTATTCTGCGCTCTCTGATTATACTTCTTCCGGCAGCATGACTTCACCTAACCCATCTTTAGATTTCAATGACAACATTTCTTTTAAATACAAATAGATAGGGCGTTTTGGATGACCTTTATGGCATTACAGATTGGTTTTTTGTGATGCTATCGTGTGGAATCAGACCAGCGTTCGTTGCTCCGGTCCCGGTTGTGGTGCAATACCCAAAGCATCGTAGATCACTTTCTGGTGCGGTTCAGCTCGGGTGGCCTTACGAACATGCAGGGTCTTACCGTCTTCGCGTTTGAGGCGAACGGTAATGCGTTGCTGGTTTTCCATGGTGTGACGCAGTGTCTGCCAGCTATCGTGGATACCCCGTGACTTCAGCTGGGTGCGCAAGGTGTGCACCACATGGTAGGCCAATAGGGTAATGAACAGATGACTCTCGATCCGCTCGGGTTTCTGATGATAATTGGGACGCAATCCCAGTTCACTCTTCAGGCAGCGAAACACCGCTTCCAGATCGGTGAGCATCGTATAGGTCTGCCATAAGGTGGCTTCATCCCAGTCGGCCAGATTGGTGCGCAGGCAATAGACCCCGGGATGGGTGGCCTGACTATTTGCCTTGGCTTGTCGTTCCCAGTGAATCGCCGTGGCTTTAGCACTGGCGGGATCCTGTTCTACCCGGATGGTGTAATGCTGAGCGGCCCGGCGGTATTTCTCTTTCAGACGCCCGATGCGCTCCAGGATCTTGTCATAGCGTTTGGTTGTTCCCTTTTTAGCCAGGCCTTCATGTAGGCTTTGCAGGGCGGCCTCAAAGCGTTCCTGGAAACGATCCTGGATCGCTTGTTCTTTCTGCTCCCGGGCCTGGGAATGACAGTAGAGCTCGATCTCACCGCTGGTGGAATTGATCACGCGTTGGATCTGTATGCGTTGCGCACCTGTCTCCTTCACGGTGACCGCCTGTGCGGCATCAAACTCCCGTTTGCGCTGGCGACTGACCACCAGATAACGATAGCCTTGCGCCACCAACCAGGTGATGTTGTCTTCACTGGCCAAGCCCGCATCCATGACCACTGTGCTCCCTTTTTGGCTGTGTAGTCGCCTCAGCATGGCTTCAAGGGTTGCCGGCTCACTCACATTGCCAGGAAAAAACTCACTGGTGCGGGGAAAACCACTGCCATCCAGGACCAGTCCCAAGGTGATCAATGGTCGATCGGAACGTTTCTCTTTCGAGTGGCCTCGTTGCGCCTTGGGTGCACCTTTGACATCACCCTCAAAGAAGGTGTTGGTGAGATCATACAGAGTAATGGTTTCTGCGCAGGCAAACAGTTCACACTCACTACCAAAGAGATGCTGTTCTAAGGCCGCTTTATGCTTCCACAGTTGATCGGGCGCCTGATAGAGACGATCCAACCCCATCGACTCAAAATCATAGCCCAAGAGCTCACCGAGACCACTGCGTTGTTGCAGCCAGGCGTGACTGGCCAATTCACTGGCAGGGAAGGCCAGTCGGGCCACGATCGACCCGATCGCCGCCGCCAGTTGATGGCGGTTAAAGCCAAGTTCTACCAGCTTGTCCGGCAAGCCGAGTTGGGTCATCGCGTGCCAGGCCAGCTGCTCGATGCCAACCCGGCGGGGTCGCACCAGCTCCAGCGTGTCGAGCACCCCCGATTGACAGGTCGCGGAATCTGTCGTCTCCTCACAGCGGCTGGCTAAAATCTGTGCCGCATAGCGCTGAGCCAGAGATTCCAGTTCTGGCGATAATTCGATCGACAGGAGTGAGCTTTGACCCTCGAGCAATTGCTCGATGCGCGATGAGAGCGCACGCCAGTCCGATTTGGGTACCTCGAAATGCCGGCCGAGGTTGAGCAGGATGCGTTGCTTCATGCGTCCTTGGACCCGCTCCGACTCCACCAGGCGATAGGTGTAATAAGGTTCCCCGTGCTGGCGGCTTTTGATTTGGGTGCGCCGAATGAACATACCCCAAGCCTGCCGCAATGCGCACTGGAATTCAAGGGGGTCAATGCATATTATGGCATTACATTCGAAAACGAAAAATTAACTTACTGAATCCACAACAAATTATTTTTACTGAAAATCAAAAATCAATAAGTTACGAGTGTCGAGCTCGAAACTTGGGTTAGCACTGTGTGGCCCCATGATCTAAAACAAAGCCTTTAACGCGCTCAGAGGCCATCTGAATAGACGATACTTTGGCATCAATCAAGAGATAGGGCTTGCGCTCTTTCTTACAATATTCGAGAGAGGGGGGTAGT
>JAAELC010000377.1 GCA_024227135.1 Gammaproteobacteria bacterium | reverse complement strand
GATCCATCGTAATCTTGAGCCAATTCGGGGGTGGCGGTGGTTAATAGTGCCGAGGTCAGCATCGAGGGGGTCCATTCAGGATGAACCGCTTTAAGCAGGGCACCCGCGCCTGCCACGTGGGGTGACGCCATGGAAGTACCCGACTTGAAACCAAAATCATCCGCCGTTTCAATGGCGGCGTATATCGAGGATCCCGGCGCGATCAGGTCGGGTTTCATGACACCTTCAACCGGTGCGTTGCTCGGTCCACGTGAACTGCCGCTGCTTATCTGGTCACCGGCTTCTGCAACCTGGTACAGGTCAAAACCACTGATCGATCCCTGATGACCGCTGCCGCTGTCCAGCCAGGTGCGCAGCAAATCACCATCGCGGTCACCGATATGTGTTGCCGGGAGACAGTGTTGATCCGCAACGAGCGACTCACCCTGCTCATCCATGTTGGCCAGAATATAACCACCGGCACCCGCCAACAATACATTCTTGCCTTTTTCAATACGACCATAGGTTCCCCGGTCACATACGACAATTTCGCCATTGAAAACATTATTGTCGTTACGCCAGGGAGAGGAGTCACCGGTGTTTTCACTACAACTGGACCCCAACTCGGCGTCACCATCACCACATAGTGCATTGCCAAAATCCCTGGCGTGAACGATTTTACGTATACCGATTCCCCCGACAATACTTTGACCAACGAGGACTCCCGGTGGTGTGGTATCACCACCACTGAGGTTCTCTACAAGACTCCCCATAAGCCGGTCGTGGCTGGCATTGCCCACCGCCACTATCCATGGTGCATTCGCCGGTGAGCCAATGGTCCCGGGTTCCGGCCCGGAATTGCCGGCCGAGGTTGCGACAAAGATACCCGCCGCCCTTGCGTTTAAGAATGCACGTGGGGACTCACCGGAAAGCCAGGGGCTGAAATCACCTCCGCCAATGGAATAATTGATCACATCCACGCCATCGGTAATGGCCTGGTCAATGGCGCTTATGATGGCAGAACTCTGGCAACCATCATCCTCGCCATCATTCGGGTCACCGATATAGCAAACGCGGTAGCTGACAATGTTGGCATTGGGTGCGACACCGGCGATCTGCACGGCAAGGCCACTGAGAAGAGCATCGACAGGGTTGCCAGCTGCTGTCGAGGCAACATGTGAACCGTGACCCGAATTGTCCTCGCCCCTGGTGTTCTCCTCAACCGATTCTGTGTTGGGGTTATCCTGCACGAAGTCGTAAACCCCGACGAGTTTATCGTTACACCTTACCTCTGGATCAGTACAAAGACCCAGCTGCGAACCGTAAGGATTGACGTGATCCCAACCGGGAAAACCCGGGTCTTCAAACGAGGGGTGATCCCAGTTGACACCCGAATCAATCACACCAACCACAATACCCTGCCCACCGGTGGGTTCAAACCCGGCACTACCTTCATGAAGCTTGTCTGCACCGAGCCAACGGGGCCCGGAGTCGGTTTGAAGGTGCAGGACTTTATCTACCGAAACAGATTTGACCCGGGGCATGCTTCTCAATACTTCGACCTCAGATAAGCTGAGTTCTGTAGCAAATCCGTTCAGGGCATTACGATACCGGTGTGATGGCTTCAGCTTCCGTCCCAGGTTGAGCGCCGCCTCTGCCTGAAAGGACTTGAGCCTCTCATCAAGAAACCGCAGGTACTGTATTGACGCCGGTGATTCGACATCCAGTTTTGAAGCACCGGTGAACAGATTAGCGGTGGCAGGCAAAATTGTGGATGCGGTGTTTCTTTCCGGCGTCGATAAAAGTCGTCCGTCGTAGGACGCTAAGGGTGGGTCATCAAGAATGACAATGTATCGTTGTGTTTCACCTCTCGCAGCCGCCCCTGAAATGTCTTTGGCCAACGCAGGTACCTGGGTGCAAACAAGTACGGCAAATAATACCGTTCCGGTCAGTCTATTGAGTAATTTGAACCAGTAATCCATGGGAATCATAGTGCCAGAAATTGGAGATCAATGGTATGTCTCAGCCACTTTCATTGGCAATTACGTGCTGAAACGAAAACATAAGGGTAGGTAAACGTGGGTGCCACAAGGGTAGGTAGAACGTGGGTAACAAGTTACCCACCAGGCCGCGCATATCGGAAGGGGTCGTATCGGAAGGGGTCGGAGTCAATTGACTCCGACCCCGGAGACTAATAGTGCCAGAAATTCCAGCTCAATGGTATGTCGCAGCCACTACATCGGCAATTACGTACTGGAACGAAACCACAAGGGTAGGTAAACGTGGGTGCCACAAGGGTAGGTAGAACGTGGGTAACAAGTTACCCACCAGGCCGCGCATATCGGAAGGGGTCG
>JAAELC010000376.1 GCA_024227135.1 Gammaproteobacteria bacterium | reverse complement strand
GCTCAGATTCAAGGCGCAGATGAAAGCGCATATCATAGATTATGCAACTGAATCTGCAACGCAGACGACGTCCATGGATGGACTAGATTCACGCGAGGCAGGATGCCGGTAGTGATATCTGAGGTGAGGGACCAGCAGGATGGGATGGTTCATTTTTTCCGCGGCCCTAACATCCTCACGGGTGCGAGTCTTTCGACTGTTTCGTATTTGAGCCGGTAGGGTCGAGGACTGGCACGGCAATCCACCAGGCAAACCCTTGCCTGTAGCCAGAATGTCCTCCTTCATGCCTGGATAGAGTCCACCAGAAAATGCAGTCAGGTCAAATTAAGTTGCTTGATGCAATGACCCTGGACCTGACCGCCTGCCTTGGGAACTTTCTTCCAGCTACTCTTTTTCCCAAGTAAACGTTTCGATACCTCCCTTTTCTATAGACATGATACCCTCGCCCATGGCTTTATTGAGCGGTCTCGAAAGAATCATCCCAATAAGTCGAATTCCAGTACTCGTCATCTGAAGCCAGGCACAAAAGGATTGCGACACCTGCAATAGGTGCTAAGAAATCGAAATATAGCCATGGATGTGTTTTTTTCGCCACACCGGCGGCCCAGTTCGCTTGGGTATCCTGTCCAAGCCGTTCGCTGCTTCTTAGTAAATCCTGTGTAGTTTCTGAATACTTAGTCATTCCTGCGACTTAAAAAAATGAAGCAAGAGATCGTTAACCCCCAAAGTTGACATACGGCTTGATAGAAACGTAGAGGATAAACAGTGCAATAGCAATGTAGACAATGACCTGAATTGGATTCTGCTTGAGACGATTGAAAACCGTGTTGATTTCACCTTTTTCCACAAGTTGGCGAAACTTTTCTTTCTGTGCCTTGGTCCACGAAATCTGAAATTCTTCAAGCAATGCCTTTGCGTATTCGTGTCTGGCCGGATCTTTTAACCAGATACCAGGTGCAGAAATACCCCAGTTGCCAGCCGCAGTCTCGAAAAAATCGATGTCGTTTTCACTAAGTAATGCACGTATCGCATCTGCCTCATCATCAGGTACGTTTCTGAGCGAAAATAGCAGTATCGCCATGCTTGATCCTTGTTCAGCGCCGGGAATGGCCAAGCCACGGTTTTTGATGATCTGGCTGCAAAGTCATTGAACCACGGTCTGTGTGGCGGGGCACCGTATTCTCATGACCGCCGTTTTTGACATAGTTTGCTGAATCCTGGTAGGAACAGCATAGTTAAAAGACAGATTTTTCGGCCACGTAAATTGATGGATCAGCTGGAGCCAGGGGTATCAGGGCCGCGGAAAAAAAACTTATCCAATCCTGCTGGCCTTTCCCTGCTTCGCCTGGGTACCGGTCCCGGGCATCCTGCCCAAGCCATTCACTGCTGCGCAGTTCATCCAGCGCAGTTTGTGGACAACTAACGATTTCCGCGGCCCTATGTAAACGTCGACACGCTTATAATGATGTTCAAATTGGCAGGACTTCTGAACAAGTCAGTTCCCTGATTCACGTGCTGAATAATACAAGAGCGTTGGACCAACGGAAAGGTCCTTGATATTTCTCCCGAGGTGAATACTCACTCCCGGGAATGTTAATCCTTCACAAATCATCTTCCCCCCGTCGTGTAGATTTTTAGTTGCCAGCGCGCTTTTCGATATCGAAGTTGTGTAAAACGACGGCAGTCGTTCCCATGGAAAGGGGCTGGCTGGCAGGACCAACTACACCATCCACCAGCATTGCTGGATTAACGGGAAAGGAGAAGATGACGATGAAAAAAAGTATGCAGAAGTCCCAGGGACTGAGGTGGTTTCCACCTCTGTGTATCACACTCATGTTGGTCGTTCAGCCCGCCTGGAGCGAGTCGGGTGAGTCGGATGCGTCGTTCCAGGGAAGCAGCGAAGATCCCATAAGTTCCACAGTGTTCGATGACACAGAGAGATTCGTGCCACCGAACGAACTACCCATAGTCGACACCTATATCAAAAAGGAGATGGCAGCCTCACTTGAGGAGAAAGCCGATGATATGGGTGCGGTAATGATCACTCCGGAGGGTGAAATCTCTACCATGGAAGTTGACCCGGAGGAACTGAAAATGATGGAACAGGCAATCGATATACTGGAGGACGGTGCCGAGGGTTCATTCAAAATGAATGGCCTCGGAGATTCCGACTTCGCAGAAGCCGAAGCGACATCGGAATCGGTGATCGGAAGAGATACACGTGTTCGCATTCGCGCCACGAAAAAGTATCCCTTTCGTACGGCAGGACGAATCGATATCGGCTGCACCGGAACCTTGATCGGTCCCCGGCACGTGCTAACGGCGGGCCATTGCGTATACAACATCAGAAATGACAAATGGTATAGAAAACTCTCGTTTACGCCGGGGCAGAACGGTTCAGTTAAACCCTACGGTAAAATCGGCTGGAAACGTGCAATATCGGTCAAGGGCTGGACCAAAAAGCATAAACGCAACTATGACTACGCAATGATCATACTGAACAAGGATGTAGGTAAAACTGTCGGCTGGATGGGATATGGCTGGAAGCGCCCGATGCCTAAGTACAATGTAAATATCAACGGTTATCCCGGGGACAAAGATCATGGAACCATGTGGTACTCCTACTGCAAGCTCGGAAAGGTCACTACTTTCCGACTATACTATGCTCGTGATACCTACGGCGGCATGAGCGGAAGCGGCGTCTATGTGTACTGGAAAAGCAAGAACAAACGTACAATCTACGGTATCCATGCATACGGTGTGGATTCGACCGGATACAACGGTGCCACCCGAATCAGAAAAACCGTCTACAACAACCTGAAGAGATGGAAGAGTCAGTACTGAGGACACTGCTCACCCGGCTCCAGTCGGCATGGCGATCGTCCCGTCAAGCGCCGATCCGGGGCCGGGTTCGTACATCAGGGTTAGCGCTGATATTCCTTGTCACTTTTACGTGGTCCGGTTTCTGTCTCCCCGTTCAGCCAATGATAATCTCAGAGTATTCTCTCACCTCCGATCCTCAACCAGTTGATGTTCTAGTAACTTCAATAGCACCCTGGCAGCTAGCAACCACTGTACAATTCGCCAATAAATGTCTGGCCGAAAATGGGGTCAGGGCTCTGCATCTGGACCTCGTCCCTCGGAGCCGAGGCACTCGATTGATTCGACTGACTCAGCGAGGACGCTCATCGGGATGTCCTGAAATCTGGCAGCCGGTAACTCGCAGATTTCTGATCGAAGCAACCGATGAAGTGGAGTTGGAGACCGTCGTTATGATGAATTGGTTGCAAGGGGACCAACCCCTGCAGACATTGACGATTGATCGTAAGCACCTTGCCATGGGTGAAGAGGCAGCGTTCGACGGACCGACGATCAAGACATCACCGATGTTTCCCGGGCACGCACTACCGGTGCTTGACGCCGTCGCTATTACACCCGGGAAAACAGAGGGTTACCTGCGCAACTATAAAATCAGCTTTGGACTCCACTATCCATTTCGACCGGAGGGCGAGAACAGCATCCGTATCCATCTCGGGGAGAGTCGTACTGGTGTAAGCGATCGTACCGGCCAACCAGTGGTCAATTGGATGTTCATTTTGGTGCCGGTAGAACAGGCGGGCGAAAAAGCGAATAGTCGGATGGCCATTTCTCGACATTCGTTCATTGTACCGATGTTGCAGATCTACAAACACACGCTGGTAGTCGTCAACCCCGAATCGGCACAACATGGATCTGCAGGGTCTTTGTTTCGTGTATATCCTTTTCCTTAGGGCCGAATGTTGTAAATGATCAGGTAATGCAGGCCGTGCTCATGTGTAGTTCCCTCGCTACCAGTGTGCTGGGAACTTTGCCTGAATCAATATCCGTTTCTGTTCAACCAAAATGTATCCTCCGTTTGCCAGATCTTTCATGATTCGGCTCACCATCTCACGGGAAGAGCCGACCATTTTGGCAATATCTCCATGGGTCACACGCGGCTCTATCACCAGTGAGCCATCTGTATCGTCTGCCAACTCAAGAAGCAGCCTGGTGATCCGACCGTACACATCCAACAGCGCCAGATTCTTGACTGTCAAGGTGAGGGAGCGTATGCGCTTCACCAGTGAGCGCATGAACTTAATCGAAAGTTCTGAATGTTCGGCGATGCACCGGGAAAAACCCGGCCGCGTTACCATAACCAGCACTGAATCTTCCAGCGTTACCACCGACGCGGATCGCTCGGGTTCGTCAATCAATGCGAGTTCGCCGAAAAACTCACCCGGCCCCTGCGTACTGAGCGTCACATCTTTGCTGTTCTCTTCCTCACTGGCAAAGACTTTTATTCGCCCAGCCTTAATGATATACAGCGAATCGCTGCAGTCGCCCTCGCTAACGACGATCGTGTGTTTTCGGTACTTCCTTTCAATGCCATACCGGCTGAGGAGCGCGATATCATCGGCATTCAATTCGTCGAATAGCGGTACATGTTCGATAGTATTCATGGTGACTGAAGCGGCATCTTGCATGACCTGATCAAAACATGCGTGCGGACAAAGCGTTACGCACCAGTTTCTTGAGTTTTTTTAGTTTGTCAAGAAACCGTTCGTTTCACAAGTACCGGAAAATCTTTTTGATTGCGCGCCAGTTGTACAACCCTGGGCGAAAAACCTGCTCAGTCGTAAATCATTACTGTTGAAACCGATAGTCTCAACTGCTTGACGCTGAAATCAGTGGCGCTGATCAGCAACAACCGTGCAGGTTGTCTATCAGGTTGATATATCGAGCTGAGCCCGAACCAAAATACCTGAATCTTTGCAGCAATCAGGATTTATTTGAAGCCAGGTAGTACTACTTCTCCGGCACAGGGCTAAATCTGCATGGGGAAACCCAAAGTGGGATTTCCGAGGCCAAAGTACCGCTATCAGGAGCAGTGCTCAAACGTCACTATTGATCGCGAAGAAAATGTAGGTGAATTCATTCGATGAGACATACGACGAAGGCGCAATCAGGATGGTATTCGACCGTATCTATCGTGCTTGACTTTGTGTTTCGGAATGTGAGCAGACCCACCGGGGTGAACCCCGGCGAGTCAAGCCGTTTGCTCGGCTCAGGCTGCGGCTCGGCTGCCATCCTCACACGTGCTCCTGCAAACTTTGCTGCTGTCATGTGCCAGTTCAACTCACTCACTGACCACTAACCCCTTATCCCGACTAGATTGACAGCCTACAGCAGCATTTCAGAATCAATACAGGGATCTTTCTCAATTGAAGTCTCATCGCGCCAGGAGTTTAGAAAACGATTCTCATCCGCCTGGGAGACGAAACGTCCGCTCGCCAAGACTTCACCGTTAATGCACGGTTCCAGTGAAAGATCTTCGTGTGCAACTGCGGTACAGGAGACAGCAAACAGAAAGGTCGAAACCAACCGAATACATACACTGATCACATCCTCCTATTATTCCTCTCGCTGGCCTCGCTCCCTGAGGCCATTAATCATCCATGTGCAAGAAAGCATATACCGGTGGTTAGGGTCAGGGCGTGTGGAAGTAGTTGCCACGCCTGTGAACTATTCACCATGTGGTTTGCGATAGAGCAGTCATTTGGCAGGGGTACACCGATGTTGATTCGATGTCAGTGATAATACGAGGTGAATTTGTCACACGATACCCGCTGTACTTCGTACATTTTCAGGAAGCCGCCCGCACTAGACTCATTAACCAGTTGGAAGCGGGTCAGGTGGTCAGTTCAGGTTTTATAGTATACCCGCTTGCAAAACCAGTGCTCGAGGAGAGTACGTCTTCAACTCTGGGCAACATTAGCTAGCATCTCGGTTAACCGGCATGAAGTTGGCCGCAAGCAACGAATAGGAGAACAATATGAACAACAAGAACACCCTTTCGATTACCGCGTTCTGTTTTGTTATGACCGGCTGTTCAATGCTCACAGCCCCCATGGAGAAGCCCATTATCGAAGACCACTCCGGCCATCTGGGCACGTTCGGTACAGTGGCCGAACGCCGAATGGTCGTCACTAAAAGTTTGTTGTCGAACCGACTCGACAGCCGGTACCGATCCAAAACCTCCCACACCTGAAGCGGCCTGTCGCCCCCTTTGATCGCCCGGTAGCCGAGTGAACGGCACAAGTGTGTCTTCGATCTCCGGGTAGAGACGGCCAATTTCTTGGCCATCCCCCCCACAGATCCGTACATGAGACTC
>JAAELC010000375.1 GCA_024227135.1 Gammaproteobacteria bacterium | reverse complement strand
TCCAGCGCACTGGCCCCCCTTGGGTCGATCATCGTTAGCATCAACAAGATTGGCAAGTACATGTAAAATCCACAGCCATTTTTTATCTTCATGGGACCTCCATGTCCGCGTGGTTGATCGTTGTACGATTGATCAAATGCAATCTGCCGGAATATTCCCAGCTTTTTAAAACCTCACCGGCTGGCGGGGCGTGAGAGTAACCGTTATCATCCCTCTGTTTTCTGTATAGTCATTCGTATTGATATTTGAATCCACCTCATTGTAGAGGTAGTCCAGATTGAATCTCAACCAGGGCTGGGCCTGATAGGCCAGGCCGACACCGGCCCGCCAGGTGGCGTCCTCCCTGTCCGGGTCCTCGTCGATATAAAGATTGCGTCGGTATCCGGCAACCAGACTTCCGGAAAGCCGCCGGCCCAACAGATGTGTAATGCTGCCCTCAACCTCGTAATAGGGGTTGAAGCCGAGGTTTTCCGCCCCGAAATAGGAACGATCGTAACCGACGCTGCCATTGAAGGAAATGGAACTGCTGGTGGTCCAGTCGTAAGCCATATCT
>JAAELC010000374.1 GCA_024227135.1 Gammaproteobacteria bacterium | reverse complement strand
TGGGGTATTGATGAGGAAATTTGAGAAGAAAGATGGTACTGGTATATTGGAACAGTTCCTTGTGCCCTATAGCATGCAGGAGGAAATAATGTTCCAGGCTCATCAGGTGCTGCTGGGTGGTCATCTCGGACAAAGGAAGACCCGGGATAAGGTCCGTCAGAGGTTTTACTGGTATGGCCTTCGAGAGGATGTTAACCTGTGGGTGACCAGATGTGACGAGTGTGCGAGGATCCAACCACCGCCCCGGACACAGCGGGGACCTCTGGGGGACTTAAGAGTAGGGGCCATCATGGACCGTCTAGCAACCGATTTCCTGGGACCACTCCCTGTAACCCCCCGTGGCAATTCCTACATCCTAGTGACGACTGATGCATTTAGTAAGTGGGTGGAAATCTTCCCTGTGCCAGATCAGACTGCTACCACCACTGCAAGGGTTATCCTAAACGAGGTCATAGCACGATATGGGTCTCCCTACACCATACATTCCGATCGGGGCAGGAACTTTGAGAGTCAACTCTTTGCAGATATGTGTCACCTGCTGGAGATACGGAAGACCCGGACCACCACTGCTAACCCTGCTGGGAATGGCCAGACGGAGCGTTTCAACAGGACTCTCCTAAAAATGATCAAGGCCTATCTCCGAGACGATGACGAGGAATGGGACCTCAACCTCGGGTGTCTTGCTGGAGCCTACCGGGCTACCCCACATGAGAGCACTGGTTTGACCCCAAACCTGGTGATGCTAGGCCGAGAGGTTAGGCTCCCTGTTGAGGTGATGCTAGAGTCGGGATCAAGGCCAGAGGTTAATTATGGGGAGTATGTTTCTGGGGTTCGGGACAAAATGAATCAGGCCCACGAGGTGGCTCGAGAACACCTAGGCCGAGCAGCTCGACGGCACAAAGATACTCATGATGCCAAGAAATGTTTTCACCATTACGGAAGGGGCGATGTGGTGTGGTTTGCCACCAACAGGGGGCAGCTGCACATGACCCCCAAGTTGAGAAAGCGTTATGAGGGTCCCTATGTTATCACCCAGAGAATAAATGACCTGCTGTACCGTGTTCAGCTAACAGCAAAAGGGGGGGCCCAAATCCTTCATCATGATAAATTGAAACCATACAAGGGACGGGCTACCCCAAGGTGGATCCGCACTCTTATCAGGAGGTTGAAGTAAATTACCCCAGCCCTTCTCATGGCTGGCAACCTTAATGTGTATATTGCCTCACGTGGGTGTGACTTGATTGTTAGTGATGTTTTTTTGTTTTGTTCACAGAATGCCAGGACACGGTCAGCGGTACGGCTGTATGGAGCGTCACTGCTACTACAGTGGATGTAAAGCCCGGGTAAGGGAACATGCTGTGCAGACCCA
The DNA here is from genome assembly GCA_024227135.1 of Gammaproteobacteria bacterium. Classification (GTDB taxonomy): domain Bacteria; phylum Pseudomonadota; class Gammaproteobacteria; order Chromatiales; family Chromatiaceae; genus JAHEHQ01. The sequence continues at coordinate 3,633 of JAAELC010000374.1, read as the reverse complement.
TTTGCCGCTGGCGGACATCCCCTTTAGATGTACAAATTGCACATTTGTAACTGACTCTCTTACGAAAGCGGAGAACCACGCTGCAAAGCATGGGCTGGGCATTGGAGCGTGCATGCACACCAGCTTGACGACCTTTGAGACAGCGGGCAGGTGGGAGCGGTTGAGCCCGGAACAAACCCCACGGTTCCAAAGGAAGTACGCTAAGAGACTGAGGAAGGCGGCGAAGAAGACACAGGCCATATCAGTGCCGCTCGTGAGGTGCGATGAGGTCAGCGAGGAGCAGAACCCACCCCCCTCCTGCCCCACTGAGAGTGACGGGAACCCTGTGGCAAGCACCTCCTCTACCCCAAGCCAATTGGTGCCTGAAGCGGAGATGATGGAGAAGATGGAGGTGTCAGAGACTGGTGCCCCTTTCACTACCCCGGTGGTGCCACCCACTTCCACTGATGTCAGCCCGGATACGAGGGAGATGGAAAGCCTGAAGGAGGACACGGACCCTGGCCAGAGACCCTGGAAGAAAGCGGAGCCTGTAGAGGAGGAACCACCAGTGGTGACCATGGCCATTCCCTCCGCACCTGTACCCGCTCCCTTGGTGACAAACCCAGATGCCCAGGAGACCCTACCAATGGGAAACACTCCTTCCACGTCAGAGGTTGAAGAGGAGGTCACTGATAACCCTAACCCTGGACTCACTCCGTTGGTGACAAACCCAGATGCCCAGGAGACCCTACCGATGGGAAACGCTCCTTCCACGTCAGAGGTTGAAGAGGAGGTCAGGCAGGACCGTGGAGATCATGGCCAGGTGGTGCCAAATCTAGATGGCCAGGAGACCTTACCGATGGGAGAAGCTGCATCCCCACAGGCTGTCCCCGCTGATGAGCCAGAGAAGCCCTTCAATGGTGTGGCCCTCAGGACAATTGTCCAGCAGGTGCTGGAGCATCGCGCCAAGGCCGAGGAGGAGGTCCAACTGAAAGCAGCGTCAGAAGGTTGGTGGACCCTAAATGAGTCCTTGGACCGCCTGACGAAGAGTATGGAGGCTAGCAACCGGATCCAGGAAGAAATGCATAAAACAATGAAAAATATGTACTATTACGTTCGAAAGTGTTCTACAACCTTGGACGACATAAAGGAACAAGGGGTGAAGCCTCCAATGGAGATGCCGCCACCACTGCCAGATCTGTCAGTTCTCCTAGGCAGGACCACCGAGCAGGTAGAGCGAGAAGCCGAGATCGAAAGAAGGAAGAAGGAGCGGGAAGCCAGGCATGCTCGCCATGAGAAGAAACAGTAGGACTATGTTGTATATGTATTTGTGTCAAATAAAAGTTGCAGGAAGCGCTAGATGTTGATTTGTGTTTTCTTTTAGGTTGATTACCTCACAGGCGTGGAATACCTGCGAGGTAATGGGGGGCAGTGAGGCAATCAAGCTCTCAGTTTGACAACGGGAAGCTGGGGGGCAAATTCGTCACTTCAAACCTGTTTAGTACTAAGTGTGCGGTGTCTAACCACTCTAAAATACATCAATACGAAGCAGCATCACCTACCCTCTTAAAAGTATGTGTTATCCAGTCCTGACATCGTCACATTATCGAAATAAATACCATATTTTATGTCTAAAATCCTGAATTTGGTCCGACGACGCCATTTTGAGAGGCAGCCTCGTTCTGGTTGTTTATGTTTCCGGGTTGGTACGGAAGCAGTTAGAGGATCCCGACCCTCTGGGGCGCACCTGCGAGTGACGTAGATTTCCCCGGAGCCGTGACTTGACGTGCGGTATGACGTCACGTCACGTACGTACTTGGCAGCAGGTGCCCTCTGTCAGCACTGGGATTTCAGTCATTCCATCACTGGAAACCAGCAAGTCCACTTGATTTCACTTAAGAGCCCTTGCCTAGACATCATCCTGAACTGAGGAGGTAGCCTCACCGCGCGAGGTAACCCAGCAAGAAGTCAACATTATCAGGTAGAGCTGAATTTTATTTTGTTTTAGTCTGGCTGCCAGCCATGTAATATCTCTGTAGTCTTTTCTGTCACCTCCCCACTTAACTGCACCTAAGCTGCGACTTAGAATGGCTGATGAATTTGGTTGGGTATTTAGGGAACCCCCTCCCTCCCCAAGGACTAGTAATAGCCTCCCCTTGAGATCCCACCCTTGCGAGTATGGTGATGGCCATTACTATGTGACTGCAACATCCGAGTTGCCAGTAATTCGGAAGAGGCCCTGCGAGGGTGCCGCTGATCCACTAGTGGAACCTCCTGTGCGCAATATCAGGCCAGGCGAGTCAGGTCTAAAGTCTCGCGAGGCAGACTCAAGTCGCCGTGAGGTTACACCTCGCGAGGTTGTCCCTCGCGAGGTAAGTGTGACACCGTTGGAGTCCGGGGAGACAAGGCCAGGTCACTGCGAGGCAGACCGTCCCTTCCGCGAGGCGGGCATCCCTGGTCGCGAGGTGAGCCGGAGATCTCGCGAGGCAGACTCGAGTCTCCGTGAGGTTATTCCTCGCAAGGTTGTTCCTCACGAGGTTAGTGTGACACCGTTGGAGGCCATGGAGACATGGCCAGGCCACCGCGAGGCAGATCGTCCCTCCCGCGAGGCGGGCATCCCTTGTCGCGAGGTGAGCCGAAGATCTCGCGAGGCAGACTCGAGTCTCCGCGAGGTGGTACCTCGCGAGGTAAGTGTGACCCAGGCGGGATCTGTGGAGACAACACCAGAGGCACATTTTCCTGTCCGCGAGGCAGGCACCCATCGTCGCGAGGTGAGCCGGAGATCTCGTGAGGCAGGCACCCGCCTCCGCGAGGTAAGTGCTACACCGTCAAGAAAAGGCCACCGAGAAGCAGATCTTCCCATCCGCGAGGCAGGCATCCATCGTCGCGAGGCGCGCCGGAGATCTCACGAGTCAGGCCCAAACCTTTGCGAGGCTGCGCCTCATGAGGTCAGAGTGGTGTCTCTAAAAGATGGCTCCAGGCCCTGCCAAGTTAGACCCAGACCAGGAGAGGCAAAGGTTAAATCTGGCAGGACCAGTGCTAGGAGGAGGAACAGCAGATCCAACCAGACACAACCTTGCAAGGTGCGCGTCCAATTCTGCGAGGCCAACATTGGACCCTGTGAGGTCATTGTGCAACCCCGTCCTGCAATCCCTGTTGTTGACCTAACGGATGATGTCCCTTCACCATACACCAACCCTTTGCAGAGAGCATCGGCACCCCACAGTAGGACTGACAGTACACCCAAAGCTAAGCACCATTCCCATCCAAGGACCATGCCCAGCACCTGGCGCCGTTGGAAGCTGGAGCACGACCCCATCACGCAGTTACGGCATATCCTGGCCGACTACAGAGGCGATGATGAGGACGACCATGAGGCCTTACTGGAGAGTTTGCAGGAGTCCGGAGATTGGCTGAAGTCCCACCTCGCATCTCCCTCCAAGGACAGTCCAGTCACTACCCAGTTTTGAAGAAGACCTTTCAATGACATAATGATTGTACTATTGTCTGATTTTGTTAGCTGTTTACCTGTGATTATTTTGTAGTAATTGTAAATAAATCATTATCTTATTCACACGTGATACATACAATTGATATATATCTGTACATAGCGTGAAGTGTGTAATAAAACTCTTGCTGGTGATGTTGTCACCT
>JAAELC010000373.1 GCA_024227135.1 Gammaproteobacteria bacterium | reverse complement strand
GGAAGTGTCTTTGGCAGGGATGCCAGAGCCAAGCCTGCAGGGAGGGTTTTACGGCATCTTCCGCAACAGATTGCCCATGGGGGGTGAGTAGTGACCTCTCTACATGACAGTGTCGGATTCAGCGTCCATGGTCGGTATGCACCCGGCAGGGAGAATGGCCATTACCCGCGAGGAGAACCTTACCATGAACGCCGATTCCACGGCCGCGACCGTTAAAGCTGGATCGATGAAGCTCCAGCTAGCCCAGATGTCCCCGCAGTTTCATAATCTCCACGATACGCTCGGTGAGGATCAACTCCATGGCATACATCATTTTCCCACCGGGAATCACCAGCGTGTTGAACCCGGTCAGCGTGGCACCCTCGATCAGTCCCTTCAAATGGATTTTGTATTCGATGCTGGGTTTCGGATCCAGAAAGTGAATCATCACCAGGCTCTGGTCCAGGGTCGGGATGTTCTGTACAAAAAACGGGTTCGATGTATCAGTCAGGGGAATGCGCTGAAAATTGATGTTGGTCTGGGTAAACTGAGGCAGGATATAGTGCATATAGTCGTACATGCGGCGATGGATGGTATCCATGACATCTTCGGGACGATAACCCCGATCAGCCGTATCCCGGTTGATCTTCTGAACCCATTCGAGATTAATGGTGGGGCAGACCCCGATCAGCAGATCCACCTCATTGGCCATGTTGATCTCCCCATCCACGACACCTCCGTGGAGTCCCTCGTAGAACAGTAGATCCGTGTCCCTGGAAATCGTCTCCCATTCCGTGAAAGTGCCGGGTTTCCCCCCGTAGGCCACCGCTTCTTCCTCATTGTGGATGTAGTGCCGGAACTGCCCCCTGCCGCTTTCCCCGTATGTTTGAAACAGTTCTAACTGCTTGTCAAACAGATTACCTTCGGGACCGAAATGGCTGAGGTTCCCCCCCTCTTTCTTGGCCTTTTCAAGTTCCTTCCGCATCTGCTTACGATCATAGCGGTGAAAACTATCACCCTCGATGAAGGCCGCCCGGGCACCAACACGCCGGAAAATATGGTGAAGCGCATCTTTCACGGTACTGGTACCAGCGCCGGAGGAACCGGTTACTGCGATGATGGGGTGTTTTCTGGACATGTTCAGCTCCTTGATCTCTTATTGGTTCGTTAATTCCAGAGTCCAGCCGGGACGGCTGAACCTGGGTATGCCGATACTTCGGAAAGAACCCAGTATGTACCCAGGACACTGAACCCCCGGGAAACCGGTTCCCCCTCGACGAGACACTATGGCGTCTGGCTTCCGTTGACCCTGGGTTCACCGTTACACCGAGGGTATTGAAAATCGGAAATCCCGGTGGGGTCAATCCACCTTCGGGTTCAGCTCGCCCTTACCATAGCGATCGAACATGCTTTCCAGTGATATCGGTTTTATTCTGGAAGCATGCCCGGTGCAGCCGAAGGCTTCATAACGGGCTTTACAGATTTCCTTCATCCCCTTGGTCGATTCCTTGAGAAATTTGCGGGGATCGAAATTGGAAGGGTTGTCATGCAGGTGACGACGTACGGAACCCGTGGAGGCCATACGCAGATCGGTATCGATATTGACCTTGCGCACGCCGTGTTTGATGCCTTCTACGATCTCCTCCACGGGGACACCGTAGGTTTGGCCCATGTCACCACCATAGTCATTGATGATCTTCAGCCAGTCCTGGGGCACAGAAGAGGAGCCGTGCATCACCAGGTGTGTGTTGGGAATACGGGTATGTATCTCTTTGACCCGGTCGATTCGTAAGATATCCCCGGTTGGTTTCTTGGTGAACTTATAAGCGCCGTGTGAGGTTCCTATTGCGATAGCGAGGGCATCGACCTGGGTCATTTTGACGAAATCCGCCGCCTCATCCGGGTCGGTCAGCATCTGGTCCATCTCCAGCTTGCCCTCGGCTCCCACGCCGTCTTCCTCTCCGGCTTCCCCCGTTTCCAGAGACCCCAGGCAACCCAGCTCCCCTTCCACCGAAACGCCCCCGGCGTGGGCCATATCGACCACCTTACGGGTGACTTCCACGTTGTATTCATAACTGGCCGGTGTCTTGGCGTCCTCCATCAACGAACCATCCATCATGACCGACGAAAAGCCGGACTGAATGGAGCGCAGACATACCGCGGGTGACGACCCGTGGTCCTGATGCATTACGATGGGAATGTGGGGGTAAGTTTCGATCGCAGCCAGGATCAGGTGGCGCAAAAAGGGTTCTCCGGCATAGGACCGCGCACCCGCCGAGCCCTGCATGATCACCGGGCTGTCGGTCTCTTCAGCAGCCTGCATGATCGCATGTACCTGCTCCATGTTGTTTACATTGAAAGCCGGCATGCCAAAATCGTTCTCGGCGGCATAATCCAGCAGTTGACGCATTGAAATTATAGACATGACATGTTTCTCCTAACGTTCACATTGATTGGGTTGCTTTCATTCAGAAGCCGGGGTGTTCAAAAAACTGCTGCCCGGATGATTTTCGTTATCCTTATCTAAACCGCGGAATCGTCGAAACAGCTTGATAAGGCAGCGACTGGCCTGACGCTCGCTCGTTCCTGTTACCTGTAAGGTCAACCCGACGACACCGGGTGGCCGAAGCGACCCGATATCTCGTGGTTACCACTAGGAGCCTGTCCGAGAATAGCGATCGTAGCGAGGGCAAGACTCTTGGTGATTCGGCGAATGAGCCACAGGCGTTGGAACCGCCGGTTGTCGGGTTGCTTTATTGCCCTGCTCTGGTCTCGAGCATGGCCACAGCGGGCAGTGTCTTACCTTCCAGGAATTCCAGAAAGGCACCTCCTGCTGTGGATATATACGAAACTTTGTCGAAGATATCGTACTTCTGTATCGCAGCGATGGTGTCACCCCCTCCGGCGAGTGAAAAACCTTCGGCACCGGCGATGGCCATCGAAACCGTTTTAGTACCTTCCCCGAACTGATCGAACTCGAACACCCCGACCGGGCCGTTCCAGACCACCGTACCCGCCTTGCTGATAATCTCTGCCAACTCCCGGGCACTGTCCGGACCGATATCGAAAATCATATCGTCATCCTGAACTTCATCGGCACCCTTCAAAACAGCGGGCTCGTCCTCGGCAAAGTTCTTCCCGCACACCACATCGGTAGCGATAGGAATACTGGCTCCCCGTTGCTGCATCTTCTCGATCAGCCCCCTGGCGGTATCCACCAGATCATCCTCACACAGAGACTTACCCACGTTCCTGCCGGTGGCTTTGAGGAAAGTGTTGGCGATACCGCCACCGACAACCAGCTGATCCACTTTCTCTGACAGCGCCTCAAGGACTGTGAGTTTGGTGGACACTTTGGATCCACCGACAATCGCAACCATGGGACGGGCAGGTTGGGCCAGCGCTTTGGTCAACGCTTCCAGCTCCTGGCTGAGCAGCAAACCGGCGCAGGCCACCGGTGCGAGGAGACCCACGCCATGGGTCGATGCCTGAGCACGATGCGCAGTGCCGAAAGCGTCCATGACGAAAACGTCGCAGAGTGCCGCGTATTTTCCGGCCAGTTCCTGATTGTCTTTTTTCTCCCCTGCATTGAAACGTACGTTCTCAAGCAACACCACTTCGCCCCCATTGATTTCCGGAGCCCGGTTGAGATAATCCTTGACCAGCGGCACCACCCTGCCCAGCTTCACCGACATATCGTTGGCAATGGGCTGCATGGAATTCTCTTCGTCCACCACACCTTCCGCTGGTCGTCCGCGGTGGGAAAACACCATGACCTTTGCGCCCGCCTCGAGGCAGTGCTCCACCGTTGGCATGGAAGCTGCGATCCGGGCGTCAGAAGTAACTTTGCCATATTTCACCGGGACGTTAAGGTCAGCCCGGATTAACACACGTTTTCCTGCCAGATCGATATCAGTCAGCTTGATAAAAGACATTGGGTACTCCGTCATCAGTAATCCAGAAAGATTTGACAAAGTGTCGGCTTTGGCAAATTTCTCTGGGTCCATCAAAAAACAGCAAGGCTCCAGAGCCGGGAAACGGAGAAATGTCCGCTCCCGACCCCGTCCCCGGTCAATCAGTCACTTGCAACCTGCAACTTGAAACTTGCCACTTGAAACTTGCCACTACTTAGGCTACATGCTCGACCAGACGCAGCATGTTGCAGGTGTAGCCGTATTCGTTGTCGTACCAGGTAACAATTTTGATAAAAGTACCATCCAGGGCGATACCTGCACCGGCGTCGAATACAGACGGTGTGCTGCAACCACGAAAATCGGTGGAGACCACCTTTTCTTCGGTGTAGCCCAGCACACTGGCGAGATCACCTTCGGATGCCGCCTTCATGGCACCGCAGATGTCTTCGTAGCTGGCATCGTTGTTAAGTTCCACTGTCAGGTCGACCACGGAAACGTCGGAGGTAGGCACCCGAAAGGCCATACCCGTCAATTTCCCATTCAGCTCGGGCAACACTTTGCCGACTGCCTTGGCGGCACCCGTGGAGGAAGGGATAATGTTCTCCAGAATCCCTCGACCGCCACGCCAATCCTTCTTGGAAGGACCATCCACCGTTTTCTGAGTAGCGGTAGCAGCATGAACCGTTGTCATCAGGCCACGTTTGATACCCCACTTATCGTTCAGCACCTTGGCAACGGGAGCCAGACAGTTTGTGGTACAGGAAGCTGCTGAAACGATGGCCTGGCCGGCGTAACTGCCATGGTTGACCCCGTAGACGAACATGGGAGTCGCATCTTTCGAAGGTGCGCTCTGCACCACTTTCCTGGCACCGGCATCCAGGTGCTTCTGGCAGGTTTCTTCGGTGAGAAAGAAACCGGTACATTCGATAACCAGATCGGCCCCCACTTCGTCCCATTTCAGGTTCGACGGATCCATTTCAGCTGTCAGACGGATGTTCTTGCCGTTGACGACCATGTTGCTTCCGTCAACGCCGATCTCACCATCGAAATTACCGTGAACAGAATCATATTTCAGCATGTAGGCCAGATAGTCGGGGTCTAACAGATCGTTGATACCAACTACTTCGATGTTCGGGAAATCCTTGGAAATTGCCCGGAATACCATGCGACCGATACGGCCAAATCCGTTGATACCTACTTTAATAGTCATTCATTTGCTCCTGTTCAGTGGTATAGAAAGTCAACCCGAAGGTGGAATTGACAGGTGACGCGACCCCACGATCACGGGGGGCCGCGTCACCTGAATTGGTTTCAGAGTACGCCTTTCACCGCTGCCACAACATTTTCCACAGTGAAACCGAACTCCTTGAAAAGCTCCCCAGCCGGTGCGGATTCACCGAAACGGTTGATGCCGACGACAGCACCACTGCTACCGACGTATTTCCACCAGCCATCGGTGACCGCGGCCTCTACGGCAACGCGAGCCACGACCGCCTCAGGCAGTACGGACTTCTTATAGGCATCATCCTGGGTATCGAAAACATCGGTCGAAGGCATTGAAACGACGCGAATGGATTTATCACTCATAGCTTCGGCTGCCTTGACAGCCAGTTCAACTTCAGAACCCGTGGCGATAATGATGGCGTCCGGGCTTCCTTCGCAATCCCGAAGAATATATCCACCACGGGAGATATCAGCTACCTGAGCATCGCTTCGCTCCATGTGGGCCAGGTTCTGACGGGAAAAGATCAGACAGCTGGGCCCGTCACTACGTTCCGCTGCAACCCGCCAGGACACGGCGGACTCCACCGCATCGCAGGGTCGCCAGACACTCATATTAGGGATCATTCGCAACGTGGGTATCTGTTCAACCGGCTGATGGGTCGGACCATCCTCTCCCAGGCCAATGGAGTCGTGAGTATAGACGAATATCGATCGGAGTCGCATCAAAGCCGCCATGCGCAAAGCGTTTCTGGCATATTCTGAGAACATCAGAAAGGTAGCGCCGTAGGGCATGAAACCATGGTGCAGGGCCACACCATTCATTACCGCCGACATGCCAAACTCACGCACTCCATAGTAGACATAATTACCGGAAGCATCCTGCCTGCTGATACCCTTGCAACCTTTCCAGATCGTCAGGTTCGACCCGGCGAGGTCCGCGGAGCCACCGAGGAACTCCGGTAACAAAGGTCCAAAGCCGTTGAGCGCATTCAGGGAGGCTTTGCGCGAAGCAATGCTGTCCCCCTTCTCTACCACAGAAGCGATGAAAGCATCCGCCTGTTCCGCCCAGTTGCCCGGAAGATCCCCAGCCATTCGACGCTGGAATTCCGCTGCTTCTTCCGGATAGGCCGCTGCGTACGCTGCGAAGCGCTTGCTCCATCCTGATTCGTGCTGCTCACCCTTAGCGGTCGCGCTCCAGCCGGCATAAACGCTCTCAGGTACTTCAAAGGGCCCGTGATCCCACCCGATATTCTCGCGTGTCAATACAATTTCATCATCACCCAGGGGGGCTCCGTGGCAGTCTTCTTTACCCTGTTTGTTGGGGGAACCCCAGCCAATGACCGTCTGGCAACAGATGATTGAGGGTTTGTCGGTCACCGACCGCGCTTCCTCAATCGCAGCTTTAATCGCTTCCGGGTCGTGTCCATCAACCTTCGGAATGACGTGCCAGTCATACGCCTCAAAACGTTTCGGGGTATCGTCGAGGAACCAAGCCGGTATATCGCCATGTCCCCTGACCTCGCCATCAATGGAAATGTTATTGTCGTCATAGAAAGCGATCAGCTTCCCCAGACCCAGCGCACCGGCCAGTGAACAGGCTTCGTGGGAAATACCCTCCATCAGACAGCCGTCCCCCAGAAACACATAGGTGTGGTGGTCGACGATGTCGTGCCCCGGCCTGTTGAACTGCCCGGCTAGCACTTTTTCCGCCAGCGCCATGCCGACACCGTTGCTTATGCCCTGACCCAGGGGACCCGTGGTGGTCTCCACCCCGGGAGCATATCCGTACTCGGGATGACCTGGGGTCTTGGAATGAAGCTGCCGAAAGGCCTTCAGGTCGTCGATACTCAACGCATACCCGCTCAAGTGCAACAGCGAGTAGATGAGCATGGATCCGTGCCCGTTCGACAATACGAAACGGTCCCGGTCTGCCCAATCAGGATTCGAAGGATTGTGTTTCAGATAGTCGTTCCACAATACCTCGGCAATGTCTGCCATTCCCATGGGTGCACCGGGGTGACCGGATTTGGCTTTTTGAACTGCGTCCATGCTGAGCGCACGAACGGCATTGGCTAAGTTTCTACGTGAAGACATCAATCCTTCCTTACATAGGCTTGTTGAAATTTGTTTTATCCCGGTCCCGACCGTTTGCCCGATAGTGACTCTGAGCATTCGGAGACTCGTGGAAAAAACTCGCTACTGTTCCAGGAGGGACTATCAGCAGCCCTGTGTCAGGCCCCCTCTGAACCATCGACACCAGATCAGAGTCCTCTCCCCTTCATGTGGTCCCGAACATCGACGAAGGCAGCATGAAATCAAACGCTTTATCAGAACAGAATAATATTTTTAACCTATAATCAAACTCGGATCAACTCAGAGGCTTTTATGCAAGCCCAAAAAAAACCTGATATATGAGCATGTTGCATCGCACAAGAGCGCCTTGATCTAGTCACGCCATTTGATTGAACACCCCATACTGGGTATTTGCTCCAGAGGCCCACTGCCGGTCTCAGCAACCTGCTTCATCGCCTCAAACAGATCCCTCCTGACTCCGGCTGCTGCCGTATCTTTCCGACTATCATCGAGTCGTCCCCGGTACTGGAGAGTAAGACCGGCATCGTATCCAAAGAAATCCGGGGTGCAGACTGCGCCGTAGCGCCTGGCCACCTCCTGGGTTTCATCCAGCAGGTAAGGAAAAGGATAACCCAACTCATCGGAAACCTTTTTCATGTTGTCAAAAGAATCCTCGGGATAGTCCGCAGGATCATTTGACATGATGGCGACACTGTTGACCCCCAGCGCCTTGAGTTCCGAGGTGTCGCGAATCAAACGTTGCTGGATCGCCTTGACGTAAGGACAGTGATTGCAGATGAACATGACCAGCAGTCCGTTCCCACCACGACACTCCTGTAACGTCCAGGTGCGCCCATCAACCCCTGGAAGGCTGAAATCCAAGGCGGCCTTGCCAAAGTCACAAACCGGTGTTTCCAGAGAGACCATTCTCTTATTCCTCCACAATATTATGGAATTCTGTTAAATCCAGACCGAAGTTTACCCCAAGGTCGAATCAAATGCCTCTGTATTAGCAGGGGAGCCCATTTAAATCCTGGTAGAAAGTCATCGGTGCGAGGGGGAGTACTCATATCGCCGATTCGATCCCTTAGACACAGAGCCGTAAGTAACAATGGGGGAGTGCTCATAATCACCGATCCAACCCCGGAAAAAAGAGAGGGATCAGACGATCCCGGTTGATTGCTCCAGGCCGTGATAAACGGCCATAGCGGTTCATTTTTTTCACGATTCCTATTCTCTCCCATAATTCTTAAAGAAATATGAAACTCAAGCGATACATCCGAGCGTTGACAAAGTAACAACGTGGGAGAATAATGTCGGTGCGCCGATTTGAATCAGATTGCGGGCGCTTTATAAATGCGGCTAAAGCGAGGAAATTCAGCAGTCTATCTGAACCCGTCCAAGCTACCAGCCGATGGGTTTTTTCATTTTTAAATCAGGACGTCAGATAGACATGAGCAACTACCTTTTTACTTCAGAGTCGGTCTCCGAGGGGCATCCGGATAAAGTAGCCGATCAGATCTCCGATGCCATTGTCGATGCCATGCTGGCGGATGACCCCAGTTCACGGGTCGCCTGCGAGACCATGGTTAAAACGGGCATGGTCATCATCGCGGGGGAGATCACTACCAGAAGCTGGGTGGATCTGGAAGGATTGGTCCGGGAGGTAGTGAATGACATCGGTTACAACCACTGTGACACCGGATTTGACGCAGGAACCTGCTCTGTCGTCTCCGCCATTGGCAAGCAGTCCGGGGACATTGCCATGGGTGTGGACGAAACCGGCACTCATGAGCAGGGGGCCGGCGACCAGGGATTGATGTTCGGATATGCCTGCAACGAGACCGACGTTCTCATGCCTGCGCCTATCACCTATGCTCACGAACTGGTGAAACGTCAATCCGAAGTCCGCAAGAGCGGCGCCCTGCCCTGGCTGCGCCCCGACGCAAAAAGTCAGCTCACTTTCCGATACGAAAACCACAAACCCGTGGGTATCGATGCGGTGGTCCTGTCGACCCAGCATGCCCCGGAGATCAGCGACAAGGCATTGTATGAAGCGGTGATGGACGAAATCATCAAGCCGGTCCTGCCCGCGAAATGGCTGGATCAGTGCAAAGCTGAACAGATCCACATCAACCCTACTGGGCGATTCGTGATCGGCGGCCCTCTGGGTGATTGCGGTCTGACCGGTCGTAAAATAATCGTGGATACCTATGGGGGCATGGCGCGCCACGGTGGTGGGGCCTTCTCCGGTAAAGACCCCTCGAAAGTGGACCGGTCTGCAGCCTATGCCGCCCGTTATGTTGCCAAAAATATCGTCGCAGCAGGTCTGGCCGACCGCTGCGAACTACAGATTTCCTACGCTATAGGTGTGGCTGAGCCCACTTCGATCAGTATCGACACCTTTGGTTCCGGCAGACTGGACGACCAGAAACTGGTGGAGTTGGTACGCAAGCACTTCGATCTGCGCCCCAAGGGATTGATTAACGCGCTCAACCTGCTGAGGCCGATCTATCGCCAGACTGCGTCCTACGGCCATTTTGGGCGCACTGAAGACGGTTTCACCTGGGAGCGTACCGACAAAGCCGACGCGCTGAGGGAAGACGCAGGCATCTGACACCCAACTTACCCACCCCTCCGAGAAGCGTTGCAACAGAGACCGCAGTCTCTGCCAGGCTCGGAGGGGAGCAACAACAACGGCGCTTACGTTTTTCTACGGAGAACCGAAAACATGAACGCCAATACTCAGACTATGAGTGGAATTTCTGACAACTACCATGTAGCGGATATGTCCCTTGCCGACTGGGGTCGCAAGGAATTAAGCATCGCGGAAACCGAAATGCCCGGCCTGATGGCCACCAGGGCAAAATACGCCGACTCCCAGCCTTTGAAGGGTGCCCGCATTGCCGGCAGCCTGCATATGACCATCCAGACAGCGGCGTTGATCGAAACGCTCATCGCATTGGGCGCAGAAGTACGCTGGGCTTCCTGCAACATATTCTCTACCCAGGATCATGCCGCCGCCGCCATCGCTGCGCGGAACATCCCGGTATTTGCCTTCAAGGGCGAAAGTCTGGAAGAGTACTGGAATTTCACCCATAGAATTTTCGAATGGGATGACGGTGGAACACCCAACATGATTCTGGATGACGGGGGAGACGCCACCCTGCTCATCCATCTGGGAGCCAAAGCGGAACAGGATGACTCCGTATTGGACCATCCAACCAGCGAAGAAGAACGGGTACTATATGCTGCCATCCGCAAAAGAGTGGCGGCGCAACCCGGCTGGTACTCTAACATTCTCAAGAACATACAGGGTGTGACCGAAGAGACCACCACCGGCGTACACCGGCTGTACCAGATGCAGGAACGTAACGACCTGCCATTCCCTGCAATCAACGTCAATGACTCGGTCACCAAATCCAAATTTGACAATCTCTATGGCTGTCGGGAATCCCTGGTAGACGGCATAAAGCGCGCCACCGATGTCATGATCGCTGGAAAAATAGCCCTGGTGCTCGGTTACGGCGATGTGGGAAAAGGATGCGCCCAGTCTCTTAAAGGACTTGGTGCAACAGTCTGGGTGACGGAGATCGACCCCATATGCGCGCTCCAGGCCGCAATGGAGGGATATCGTGTGGTGGAAATGGATACAGCCTGCAGTCAGGCAGATATTTTCGTTACTGCCACTGGCAACTATCATGTGATCACTCACGACCACCTCACTGAGATGAAAGACCAGGCCATCGTCTGCAATATCGGTCATTTCGACAATGAAATTGACTGTGCAAGCCTCGAGCAATATCAGTGGGAAAACATCAAACCACAAGTGGATCACGTCATATTTCCTGATGGCAAACGCATCATTCTGCTGGCGGAGGGACGCCTGGTAAATCTGGGTTGTGCAACCGGCCACCCGAGCTTCGTCATGTCCAATTCCTTCACCAACCAGACACTGGCTCAGATAGAATTGTGGAGCAATGGTGACCGGTACGAAAACAAGGTCTATACGCTACCCAAGAAACTCGACGAAGAGGTCGCCAGACTGCATCTCAGTAAGATTGGAGCCAACCTTTCAAAACTGAGTGAGCATCAGGCCGACTATATAGGTGTACCCATGGAAGGACCCTACAAACCGGATCACTACCGATACTGACCCGATCTCCACAGGTCATCGTCCATTTCAGCGAACGACGCTGGGAGTGGTGTCGTGAGCAAGCGGCCTGTGTTGAACCGGAGCAGACACATTGTGCAGATCACCCTGTAGTTCCGGGTCAACCCTGGCCCCAAATGACAACCCCGGCTGACCGGAAAACGGCAGCGATGGAGACCATCACCTTTTCTGAGTTCATTGCGTACCCCCCGAAACGACACGGCAGCAGATCGGTTTCTGTTTGAGATGCTATGGCGGCCACGGCACGGGGGCACGGAATAGTCGAACTATGCGGGTTTTCAGCAATCTCACAGGCCTCTCAGGGTCGGGGCACGGACTGAAATCTCAGCAGTATACTGGAGCAAACATACTGTGGAATCACAGAAAAAATACCAACCCACTTTCAGTTTTGAACTGTTCCCTCCCAAAACCGAAACCGGGATGGAGAAAATGAAATCCACCGTCCGCAGGTTGTCGACGCTGAACCCCCGCTTTTTCTCGGTCACCTACGGTGCGGGGGGGTCTACCCGGGATAAAACACTGGATACGGTGACCTGGTTGCGTGCCCAGCAACTGGACACAGCCCCCCACATCTCCTGCATTGGCTCTTCCCGGGAACACATCCGGGAACTGCTGGAGCGCTATCAGCAGGAGGGCATCAAACGCATCGTGGCTTTACGGGGTGATATGCCTTCCGGGATGGGCGGGGGAGGAGACTTTCGCTATGCCAACGAGCTGGTGGACTTTATCCGCTCGGTCACCGGAGATCATTTCCACATCGAGGTGGCCGCTTACCCGGAATTTCACCCCCAGGCACCGGATGCCATGGCCGATCTGGTAAACTTCAAACGAAAGATCGACGCTGGCGCCAATGGTGCGATCACCCAGTACTTCTACAACCCCGACGGCTACTACCGTTTCGTGGACAGCTGCGAACAGCTGAATCTGGAGATTCCCATCGTTCCGGGGATAATGCCTATCAACAACTATACCCAACTGGGACGCTTTTCAGACGCCTGCGGGGCTGAGATTCCGCGCTGGATTCGCAGACGCTTACAGGGCTTTGCCGATGACATCGAGAGCATAAGGGCATTTGGCATCGATGTCGTAACCGAACTCTGTCAAAAACTACTGGATCAAGGTGCACCGGGGCTCCATTTTTACACCATGAATCAATCCGGGCCCAGCCAGACCATTTGGAAAAACCTGGGTCTGTCTGCCCGATAACCGGACCAAAGAGCATCACTGTATCCTCCTGAATCAACAAACGATGCTTTGATATGCGCCTGCCCAGGATATTCGTCCAGGAATCATTGACGGCCGGGACCCTCCTAAAACTGGAGAGAGGCCCGGCGCATCACCTGACGAAGGTGTTGAGACTCGAAGCTGGCGACCTGATCTCCCTCTTTAACGGAGATGGGAGGGAGTACAGTGCGCGGTTGACAACCCTGGGAAGAGGATCTGCCACGGCCGAGACCCTGGTCCAGTCAGAAATGGAACCGGTGCCTTCGCTGCCCATCCACCTTGCCATCGGCATATCAAAAGGGGACCGCATGGATACGGTGGTACAGAAATCGGTGGAACTCGGTGTCACCTGCATCACCCCACTGATCACCGATCGCTGTGTGGTCAGACTTCCCCCGGAACGTCGGACAAAACGCCTCGAACACTGGCGCGGGGTTATCATCGCGGCATGCGGCCAGTCAGGAAGAAACCGGATACCAGAACTGGAACATGCCCTCCCATTTGAAGAGTGGCTGGAACGTCCGCGAAGCCGTATGGGGCTGCTACTCGATCATCGCTCAGTGAACACGCTGAACCGCCTGGAGGCACCCGAAAAGGGTGTCGATCTACTGGTAGGTCCTGAAGGTGGTCTGTCGGACACCGAAAGGCAGCTTGCCGAAAACACCGGATATACAGGCACACGCCTGGGTCCCCGGGTATTGCGTACTGAAACTGCGCCCCTGGCCGCAATCGCTGCCATACAGATGCTGTGGGGAGATTTTCGCTGACCCATGCTGCCGAGGTTATAAAAGCCCGTGCCAAACTTCCAGCGAAGCCTATCTGACAGACGTATCAGTCCAGAATATCTTCCAGAGCGCTCTCCAGAACATCCATATCAGGAATCCAGGCTTCCTGCCCACCAATCTGTAAGTGCCCGGCCACCATGGGGCCAAACTCTTCAGGATCACCCAGTGGTTTGATCACCGATTCCATGACCCTCACCAGATGTGGAATGGAGCGCAACAAAATCCCGATAAAGGGTCGATCAGAATTCCCGTTGAGGGTGTAGCACATCGCTATCCGTGCCCGCTGCCCTACCGGTTTTACCGATGCCCCGGTCAACGACTCGAATGAGACCAGGGGAACGTTACGTTGACGCCAATGCACCGTACCCAGCAGCCAATCCGGTGACTTTCCGTCAATGTCCTCCGGGTGCTGATACCCCACCACTTCACAGAGGCTGGCATTTGGAATCAGCAATTGTCCGGCGCGCAGGGGTAACAGCACACCTCGCACCTCTAATGGGGACAGATCCTTACTCACTCATCCGCTCCGGAAAGCACATCGTTGATATTTTCCAGAAGCTCAATCTCCTGGTAGGGTTTACCCAGATAACGCGTCACACCGACCTCCATGGCCAGTCTTCGGTGTTTTTCACCGGTCCGGGAAGTGATCATGATAATCGGAATATCTTCCAACTCCCTGGTGTGGCGCATATGCCGCGCAAGTTCGTAACCATCCATCCGCGGCATTTCAATATCCAACAGCATCAAATCAGGATGATATTCCTGCAGTGCAGTCACCGCATCCACACCATCCTTGGCCGTGACCACACGCATCCCGTGTCTTTCCAGAATTCGACCAGTCACTTTACGGACCGTGATGGAGTCATCCACAACCATGACCAGCTTCTCTTCCGCGGCCTGCCCTGGCTGTCCTGCATCCTCGGCTCGGGTGAGCACTTTCTGTGCCGCGTCCATGCGCACCAGAGCGGTCACATCAAGAATCAGCGCGACCCGTCCATCTGCCAGTATGGTTCCTCCGGAAATCCAGCGCACCGTACTGATCTGGGGGCCTACTGATTTTACGACAATCTGACGGTTCCCTAGAATATTGTCCACCTGCAACGCAACACGGTGTTCGCCTGCTCTGACCAGCAACAATGGGAACCACTTTCGTGAATCAGGCAGACTGGGAGGACTGGCATTCAGCAGACCGCCCAGGTAGCGCACCTGGTAATCATGCTCTGCGTAGTTGTAACGATCCATCCGGCCCTCGTAACTGTCGAGCAACTGCTTTCTGCTCAAGCGTACGACACCTTCGATACTGGAATGGGGAATAGCGTAGATTTCATCACCCATTTCCACCACCAATGCATCAGTAATGGCAAGTGTCAATGGGAGTCGCAGAATAAATCCGGTCCCCTGACCCAGGGACGACTTGATCTCCAGCGCCCCACCCAGCTGCTTGACTTCCTTCACAACAACATCAAGCCCGACGCCACGACCCGATATCTGATTGACCTCCTGCTGGGTACTGAAACCATGCTCCAGCACAAATTGCAGAATATCGCTTTCCGGGACATCGGCTTTGGGATCCAGCAGTCCCATCTTGATCGCGTGCTTGCGAATGGACTCAATATTGATGCCTTTGCCATCATCGGAGATGGTCAGAATGACATCGTTACCTTCCCGATTCAGATCCAGAAGAATCCGGCCAGTCTCCTTCTTACCCGCGCTTTTTCGCTCTTTCGGCATTTCTATGCCGTGAGATACCGCGTTTCGAAGAATGTGCTCGAGGGGACCGATTATTCGATCCAATATGCCACGATCGAGCTCCCCTTCGGCCCGGTTCACCTGCATATCGACTTTCTTACCCAAGGTTGCGGCAGTCTGGCGCACAACCCGCTGCAACCGGGGAACAAGCTGTGCGAATGGAACCATTCGTGTACGCAGCAACCCATCCTGTAAATCAGTCGACACTCGGGACTGTTGCAATAACAGCGTGTCAGTTTCCTTTCGCAGCTCATCCAGAAAGCCATTGATATTGGCAAGATCGTTTACCGTTTCCAACAGTCCACGAGACAGCTGCTGCATGTTAGAGAACCGATCCAGCTCCAGCGGATCAAAGGCCTCTTCCAGTCTGTCTTCCTGCTTGTCTCTTTCGTAACGGAAGAGAATCTGGGTCTCAGTTTCGATCTCCAGTTTCCGCAGCTGGGCGCGCAGGCGTACCACCGTCTGCTCCAACTCCGAGAGATTAAAGCCCAGGGCGGTGTTCTGCTGCTCCAGTCGAGCGCGGAAGATACTGACTTCACCAGCGTTGTTGACCAACCGATCGAGGTCATCCGCTGGCACCCGGATAATATCCCGGGACCGGAGAGCTCGAGTGGATCGGGGCTCCGGCGCAGTGCTGGCCGGTTGTTTGTGCTCAAGAGTGGCCGCTGGCGACTGCCATTGCTCTATCTGCTCACTCTTCTTTTTCTTGGGCTTATCAGCAGCATCCTTTGCTGTTGCTGCTTCAACTGCACCTTTCTCAGCAACGGTATCCCCTTCCGCCCCGGTTTCAGCAACCTGATCCTGTTGGACGTCCAAATCCGACTCAGCAACATCAGGTACTTCCTGCTTCTCTGCTTTGGGCGGCTCCTTTTCTCCGGCGATCAACCGCTCCAGCCGAACGATGAGGTCATCGCATTTGCGCACCCTCGGGCTCTGCTCGATATCTTCTATCTGTTCTGCAAGTCGATCAGTCACCTCCCTTGAAAGACCAAGGACCTCAGGTGTCGCTGTCATGCGCGCCTGATCGATTTCACTCAGCAACGATTCGAAGGTATGACTCAGTTCGCCCACCGGCATGGCTCCAGCCAGCCGGGACCCGCCCTTGAGCGTGTGGAGCGTTCTTTTAAGATCAGCAACGGGTTCAGCCGAATCAGGTTCCTGCTCCCAATGACTCAAAGAACCCTCTACGGATTCGAGCAACTCCTTCGCTTCTTCGAGAAATATCTCGGTGAGCTCTGCATCTCCGTCCAGATTCTCAAACTCGTACGCCGAACCAGCAACAGTGGAGAGTGGCTCGGGTTGTTTGTCGTGGCTCACCGATGCCCCGGTGGCCTCCAACTGCTGTTCCTGTACTTTCTGTATTTCCTGTACTTCCTGCTCCTGACTCAGGGAATCCCGGGCCTGCTCTATCTCAACAGTCAGTGCCTGCCAATCCGGCAACTCACCACCGGGAACGTTGATGACCCCAAGAACCGCTGCCATGGATACCGTACAGCGGTCCACAAGATCCAGAACCCGTTCATCCACCGCTGTGGTGACAGGTTTCATCTCCTTGACCCAGGACTCCAGTCCCCCGCTGATCTCGGCAATGGCCTCCACGCCGGCCATGTCCGCACTCCCATGGAGTGTGTGCAATGCCCGCTCCACATCACTGGTACCAATGTCACAGGAATCGGGGTTCCGGCGACACTCATCGAGAAACCGCCGCAAGGTGTCCAGATGTCCTTTCGTCTCTTTATCGAATATCGACAACAGCTCCGCATCCAGTTCGATGGGTGGTGGCAGGTCCGGTTCCGACCCGACATCGGGAGCAGCGGGATCGAAACCGGGTACATCCGGTACTTCAACAGCATCGATCCTTCCGGGAAACGGCACTACAACGTCTCCTGGAGATGAGGAACCGGCAGAGCGAGTGTCCTCTGCTGCTTCCGGTTCAGTCTCCGGAATATCTTCACCATCCCCTGCTCCCATAGTCGAGGAGGGTGTCTCCTGAACAGACAGAGCGAATGCCTTCTCCATCAGGGGGTTCAGATCCACATCATGGGAACGACCAGCTTCCTGAGCATCCACGAGTCCTGGCAGAGCTTTCCTGGTCTGCTCCAGCAGTTCCAGCATTTCCGGTGAAACGGATGCTGTACCATCGATAACCCGATTGAGAAGATTTTCGATCGACCAGCAGAATTCACCGATGGTCAACGCACCCACCAATCGTCCGCTTCCTTTAAGGGTATGAAATGACCGGCGCAATGTCGCCATCGCCTCCCGGTCATCCTGATTCATGACCCAGCGGAGCAGATTTTCATCGATGCTCTCGATCTCCGATCGTGCTTCCTCGATGAATATTTCCAGGATCTCATCATCGATCTCTTCGCCAGCCGACTCTTCGTCGGAACCGGTAATAACCTCCGGCTGTTCCAGCGGTTCCGGGCTCTCATCCACAGACACCGCGGTTTGATCAGGTGACTCAGGGACCTGGTTCACCGGTCCCAGAACCTCAACCGGAGGAATCTCCAGCGGTTCACCCATCAACTGGCTGAGCGCTTCCTCGGCAACAAGCAGTACCTCCTCCTGGATTCCACGCCCCTCGGAGATGGCCTGCATGTAGTACTCGACAGCAGTGAGCGCATCGGCAAAGAGATTGAGATCCTCAGTCTCCGGCATATCACTGGATAGAAAACTGCTCTCTACATAGGCTGACAACCCCTCCAACAAGCCGGCGGCATGGGAAAGCTCCATGATCTTGAAAGCGCCTGCAATAGAGATGAAGCGCTTGGGTACTTCGGCCAACAGGGATTTATCTGTCGGTGTTTCGATAAAGCTGACAATGGCGTCTTTGTTTCGGGCCATATCGACTTCGGCTTCACGCATCACCATATCGACCAGCCGGGCGAACTCGCCTTGGGGCAGCTGAGCCGCACCGGATTCCTCCGAATCCAGCATCAACGAACTCGAGTCCAGCATCAGCGACTGGTGGCGGGAACTGGCTAGATTCTCAAGGGAGGTTTCAATGTAGAGTATGTCGCCGGCCATGGCCATGAGGGCCTGCTCATCAGGCGGCTCACCCGATCCCCGGTATTCAGCGATACTGTCCGCCTGGCGCGTCAACCGCTCACGAAGCGCACCCTGACCGATCATGCCCAGTGTATCGGCGATTCGGCGCATGGGTTGCTCAAGCACATCGAGCCGCTTGGTATCCGATGTTCCGTCCCGGATATAGAGATCGACCCCGTCTTTGATTGCTGTCAGTTCAGGACCGATAGCCCCTTTCACCGACTGCATCAGATCCCGCCCTGGCGCATGCAGTCCCTGCCGTTCACGATCTATCTCCGTCTTGGACAGGATCGTATTCTCCAGCCCGAACTCCCGTTTGACTTCCTCGATCAACGGATTACCGGATTCGTCATAGACGACGAAGAAAAGAAAGTCCTTCAACAGATCGTTAGGGGGCTTTTGGGCAACTTCCTGCTCCCCGCAATCGATAATTCTTTTGATTTCCCGGTCCAGCCGACCAAACAGCTCCTTGGCAGCGACACCCGGTTTAACGCCACTCTCACGCAGCAGTTCGATTGCAGCCCGGCCAACCCTGAACAGCCGTTTCAGTTGCAGTGTTCCAGATGCCAGCTCCAGGTCCTGCAGCAACTCACCTATACCCAGCAAACCACCATTGACGTCGTTCCCCTGATACCATTCCAGCAGAGAGCTGTGGTAGCGAAACCGGTTGCGTCGAGCGAGGGTTTCCAGTGCAGGATTGGCCTTGCCCTGAACCTTCTCCGAAGCCAGTCTTTCATCCAGCCCGGGGGCGAAGAGTGCCAGCTCGGATAATTGGGCTTCTCCCCGGGTTGCCCGCAGCTCGTTGAGCATGGGCATCATCAGTAAGGGGATATCCCGAGCCCCCCCTTCGAGTTTCTCCAGGTACTCCGGCAACTGAACCATTCCCAGCATCAATGCTTCGGCGGATTCACTGGCACGCTTGGTCGTGTTGTCCCGCATGGCAACCGCCACCCGTTCCATCTCTTCGGCCAGCATGACAGCTCCTTCGAGCTGCATCATCTGCAAAGTGCCGCGGGTCTGGTGCAGAGCGGTGATGCATTGCTCGATGGATTGCCTGTCGTCCGGGACATCCACGTAGGTTTCAAGGGCGTGACGCGCTTGTTCGATCAGCTTCTCGAGTTCCTCCCTCACCCATTTAAGCGCACTGTGGTCTTGAGCTTCCCTCATACCCTGTCACTCGCCCCTGTTGAGAATCTAATGAACATAACCGTTATACCCAGATTGTCTGACAGCCATTCCATGCTACTCGCCGTATTGTCGGTACCCGGCATCCCGTCTCTGCAAGATCCAGGGAGTACCGGCAACAGCGCATACCAATTGTGTTGCTGGATCGCATCAGTCCGGCAGGCGAAAACCGGATACTGAACGTTGCAGATCATCTGCCAGATCAGCGAGATTTCCTACTGAGGCCGCGGTCTGGCCCGTTCCATCGGACGTCTGGGTTGTGATCTCCTGGATCACGTTCATGGTGTCATTGATATTATCTGAAGCCGCCGACTGTATGCGGGCCGAAGCAGCCACCGAGGTGATACGCTCGGATATGGATTGGGATACATTCTCAATCTCTTTCAGTGCCTCACCTGCACCCTCGGACAGTTTCGCACCGGCCACCACTCCTGTCGTTGTCGCTTCCATGGAGGAAACCGCTTCATTGGTATCAGCCTGGATGGTTTTCACCAATGCCTCTATCTGTTTGGTAGCGTTACTGGACCGCTCGGCCAGGCGCTGCACTTCGTCCGCCACCACGGCAAACCCACGACCTGCCTCACCGGCCATCGCCGCCTGCATGGCCGCATTCAGCGCCAGGATGTTGGTCTGATCGGCAATGTCATCGATCAACTCAACGATATCACCAATTTCCTGGGAGCTTTCACCCAGCCGCTTGATCCGCTTGGAGGTTTCCTGAATCTGCTCGCGAATCGTATCCATTCCATGAATCGTATGCCGCACGGAATCCGCACCATTCGCTGCGATTTTCACTGCGTGCTGAGCGATATCAGCGGAACCGGTCGCATCCTGGGATATCTGATCAATAGCGAGCGTCATGTCTTTAATCGATTGGGTGGTTGATGAAATCTGTTCGGCCTGATGCTCACTGGACTCAGCCAGATGCATGGCGGTTGCACGAGTTTCCTGAGCTGAACTCGATACCTGTGCCGATGTTTCATTGATAGTGGTAACCAGGCTGCGCAGCGCCTCGATGGCGTAGTTGATGGAATCGGCTATCGCACCCGTTACATCCTCTGTCACCGTTGCGGTTACGGTCAGATCACCATCCGCCAGGTCACCCATTTCGTCCAGAAGCCTGAGAATCGCCTGTTGGTTTCGTTCATTCTGCAACCGACTCGCCTCTTCCCGGCGCCTGGAATTGAAAATCAGCACATAAACCAGCAGAAGCAGAAACAGAGCCGCCAGCAAACCCAGTAAAATCAGTGTGTAGGGACCCACTTTAACCCCGGCAATACTGATGCGACTCGGCGATTGACGGTATACCTCAACCAGACTGGATGCGGCAGCACCCACCTTCTCCGATTCGGAATCGATATCGCCGATACCGGGAAGATTGGTGGGCATCGCATCGACCAACCGCGCTGTATTGTCTGTTACGGCACCAAACGATTCCGCCAAAACACCAAGCTGCCCTGCCAGATCCGGGTTCTCCGTGGTCATCATACCCAGGGCCTCGTCTCCAGCGAGCATCAACTCGAGATTCTGGGAAAACTGCTCTACTGCAGCGCTGAGTTGCGCAACGGACAGTTCCGCACGGTCACCACCGATGGATATTCCGGCCAGGCTTTTATCCATGCGCTCCAGAAGCAGGCGCAGCTCAGCTGCAGCGGAAATCCAGGCAGGCTCCATACCAGACTCAAGGAAAACATCCATCAATTGGCCGGAAAGTTTCTGAAGGGGCGGAATTTCATCCTCAATGGTACCCGCAAACTGCTCAACGGTCTGAATCGCCTGCTGGCTGTCGAGTACCTCCCCGGCTTTCTCCCGCAATTTGGGCCAGACACTGTCCAATGCCTGTAACTGAGTGCTCACTGCGGCAGGGGCAGCCGGAAGATCTTTTCCTGTTCCACGTTTCAGTTCATTAACCGCCCGATCCATGGTATCTCTGGTTTTCTGGAGTCGCTGCAGAGCATCGGCATCGAATGACAAAGCCTGCCTGGAGTACTTCACTATTTCTTCGGTACCCACCATCAGGCGTTGCGCACGCATCAAGTACTGTTCATCATTCGAATCCCACCGCACCAGGTACACGATGGACAGAACTCCCAGCGACAATACTATTATCAATCCTGCCGACAACAGTGCCACAAGTAGATTGGATGCGGTCCTGCTGCCCGCGGGCTGTGTATTCATTTAAGTAATTCCCTAGAAAAAATTGAGTCTGGATACGGGATATGCTGTCCCGGCGGTTATAATGATGCTTTCTGAAATTCGGCACTTTCAGTCAGTTTGGCCATGCTGAACACTGGCAGCGCTCGCTCGTCAGACTGAAATGCATCCACGATAAAATCCTTTAGCGGACCACTGGATTCCTGAGCCCCGATGCGCTGTTCCTCGCTGAAGTGACGAATACCTCTGACATCACCAACCAGCAAGCCGGCCCGAATCCCGTTGTGCTCTATCACCAATACCCGGCTGCGTTTACCCGTTACGAGCGCTTTACCTCCCAGGAAGCCCTGCAGGTCGATAACGGGCAGCAGGTTGCCACGAATATTAGCGATACCCAGGACCCATTTCCGGGTGCCCGGAATAATCGTCAGGACCGAGGGAAAGTTCAGAATTTCTTTGATCTCTTTGAGAGTGGCTAGAACAGGGCTACCCGTGATGTAAAAGAGCATGCCTTCCCACAGCCAATGTGCCTCTTCCTGATCTGGCAGATCTCCGGCATGCTGCCTGCTGCGCTGCTCCATATCTTTGAGCAGAAGCATAAGCTCCCGGGACACACTCGATGAGTTATCCAATTCTTTATCAAGCATTGAGAACAAATCTTATTTTTTTCAGTAACTCGTCAGCTTTTACAGGTTTCACCACGTACTCTCTGGCACCCTGTCTCAAAGCCCAGGCCCGATCGGTATCCTGGTTCTTGGTCGTCACCATGATGATGGGGATGGAGGATGTCTCGGGGTTACGACTCAACTGCCGGGTCGCTTGAAAACCGTTCAGCCCAGGCATCACCACATCCATCAAGATCAGGTCAGGTTTGGAGTGTTGGGCCTCAGCAACCCCGCTTTCACCATCAACCGCGGTCAATACCCCGTAGCCACCTTGCTTAAGAATTCCCTTGAGCACGTGGGCTTCGGTAGGTGAGTCTTCCACGATCAGTACGGTCTCCTGGTTGACACTGGCAACATCCAGTTGTCCCTCCCCTGACGACTCTGACGACTCTGACCTGTTTCTATTGAAAAAACGTTTCATTCGATGTTATCACTCAGTCCCGGTCTGGTACCGGACTATTAGTGGTAAGGGTTCACAAAAGTAAAAAAAATCTGTCCTGTCAGCTGCCAGGCTGATCATCTGGTACAAACGACAACCGGCATCCGGCAGGAGTCCAGCTGGAGGTGACTGGAGAGAAGTACCCACCTTGATCACCCCGGCCCGCTCAGGCCGCCGCTTTTGCGTGGCGTCTGATCGCACCCAGCAATTCCTTCTTGGTGAATGGTTTTGTGAGGTACTGTTCCGACCCCACGATCCGTCCTTTTGCACGATCGAACAGACCATCTTTTGACGACAGCATGATAACGGGAGTCCGCTTGAATGCTTCGTTGTTCTTGATCAGCGCGCAGGTCTGATAGCCATCCAGCCTTGGCATCATAATGTCAACAAAAATCAGGTCGGGGTGATTGTCCGCAATCAGCGCCAATGCCTCGAAACCATCGGTGGCAGTAAAAACCTGACATCCTGCTTTTTTCAGGAGGATTTCAGCAGTCCTGCGGATGGTTTTGCTGTCATCGATAACCATTACCTTGAGACCGGCTACGTCCTCATGCTGCTCATCGTTCATAAGTCATGCACTCCTCCTTTCGTTTGAACATCCCGTGACTGATCGGTGTTATCCGACATGGGGAAGAATCGGGCCATTCGGCCATATATACTGCTCTCCCCTAAACTGGAAGGAGATAACTTCACCAAAAGCCATCCAGTCTTCCCACTGCCTGATACTGTATGAGAGAACCCAACAATAGAAGCGTTTCCGCCTCAGAACCGGAGCCTGTGCTACCTCGACACCATACGACCCGAACGGGCAAATCCCAGGAAACAGCTAATGTCAACCGTCTACTTACCTGTAATCGACCGGTTGCTGCCTACACTTTAGGGGAACATTATCAAGCAAGGCAGGTTACCGCAATAAGGAAGTCAGTTCCTCACATGAAATGGCCTTGACTGGCAGCAACTGGCCTTCCCGGGCAGGAATGCCCGACAACAGGCCGATTACTCCAGCATAAGGAATTGCTGTCAGTTCAATCGATCTGCCGGTACTCATGGCAAAATCTGGTTTTTCCGGGATGATCGCACTCTTGTCGAGGGTTTTCCTGAGGTCCCGGGACTGCTGTATCCGTATCAATCACGATTAAGGTATTATTGAAGCATGACCATAGAGCTCGGTGTTGTGATGGACCCCATAGAATCCATCACCGTATACAAGGACAGCACTTTTGCCATGTTGCTTGAGGCTCAGTCCCGGGGCTGGCACTCCTGGTACATGCAGCCGGAAGACCTTTTTCTGCTCAACGACCACTGCAACGCCCGCATGCGTCGACTGAACCTGATCGACCGCAACCAGGACTGGTACAGTGTCGCAGAAGAGTGTATCGCACCATTGGACGAACTGGATGTCGTGCTGATGCGGAAGGATCCGCCATTCGACATGGAGTATGTCTACTCCACCTATCTGCTGGAACGGGCAGAAGTAAGGGGCACCCTGGTCATCAACCGACCATCCAGCCTGCGGGACTGCAACGAGAAACTCTTCACAACCTGGTTTCCCCAGTGCTGTCCTCCGCAACTGGTGACGCGACAACATGGCCTGGCCGCTGATTTCATCGAAGAACACGCCGATGTAATCGTCAAGCCCCTGGGAGGCATGGGCGGAGCCTCCATATTCCGAATTCGCAACCAGGACCCCAATCTCAATGTCATCATCGAAACGCTGACCGACCATGGCCGCCGATATGCCATGTTCCAGCGTTTCATACCGGAAATCACCGCGGGGGATAAACGCATCCTTCTGATCGATGGATCACCGGTACCTTATGCACTGGCAAGAATCCCCAAACCAGGGGAAACCAGAGGCAACCTGGCAACCGGAGGACAAGGGGTTGGCATACCGCTGTCGGAAAGAGACCTCTGGATTGCCTCCGAAGTAGCACCGATACTGAGAGAAAAGGGTATCCTGTTTGCCGGGCTGGATGTTATCGGTGACTATCTGACAGAAATCAACGTCACCAGTCCTACCTGCATAAGAGAGTTGGACAAACAGTTCGACCTCAATATTGCCGCTGGACTGATGGATGTGATCCAGGACAGACTGAAAGACTGAGTCATGAGCTCTCCGGCGATAAAGTACCTCCCTCTGCTTCTGGTGCTGCTCACGGGCTGTTATCCGGAACGCCCGGTATTTACTGACCGGTTTCTTGCTTTTGGTACGCTGATAGATCTCACTATCGTGGGAGCAACAAAGCAGGAAGCGGAATCAGCAGCCAGGGCCATCGAGAAGGAGTTCCTCGAACTTCACCAGGCATGGCATGCCTGGGACCCCGGCCCACTGGGAAGAGTCAACGAAGGGTTCGCCAGAGGTGAACGCTTTACAGCCCCCCCGCTGGTGCTCCCGCTGATCAGATCGGGTCAGCGGTTATCCGGGAAAAGTCAGCACCTTTTCAACCCGGCCATAGGCCGGTTGATAGATGCCTGGGGGTTTCACCAGGACGACCCGGAAGGCCACTCCCCTCCCCCAGACAGCCTGATCAAAGATCTGGTGGAAAACGCACCCCGCATGACTGACATAGAAATCGAAGGCTCGGAGATCTACAGCACCAATCCTGCTGTCAAACTCGACTTTGGGGCCTTCGGAAAAGGTTATGGCATTGATCTGGCCGTTACCCGGCTGAAAGAGATGGGCATCAGAAATGCCATCGTAAACGCGGGGGGTGATCTGCGGGCAATCGGTTCCCGAAGGGGTATACCCTGGAATATCGCCATACGACGTTCCAACGGTGCCGGGGTAGTGGGTACTATCTCAGTATCGGGGGATGAGAGCGTATTCACTTCCGGTAACTACGAACGGCGTTACTCGTGGAAAGGGAAGGATTACCACCATATAATCGACCCACGAACCGGCTATCCCTCCGTTGGAACGAAATCGGTAACGGTCCTTCATGACGATGCTATCACTGCGGATGCGGCGGCCACTGCCCTCTTTATTGCGGGGCCGGAGAAATGGCACACCATCGCTATGGAAATGGGTATTGAATTTGTGCTTCTGGTAGACACCCAGGATAGACTTCACATGAACCCGGCCATGCGGGAGCGGCTGGTGCTGCTGGACGCCTACAGAGACCTGGTCATCAGCCCTCCATTGACCGCCGTAAATACCAAGGGAAATAACCGGGGCTCATGAGTGCCGCGGTCACCATCCACCAGACCGACAGACTTGGTCTGACGCTGTTTCTGGCACTGATCGTTCATGCCGCTGTAATCCTGGGTGTCGGTTTTACCATGGAAAAACCCAAACCTCCGCCAAATCCCGATCGTACACTCAAAATTATCGTCATACCGCAGCCTGTCAAACCGGAAAAGACCGTGAAACCGGACTTTCTCGCCCCGACCAGCCAGGAGGGTGATGGCGCCATCCTCAGCAAGAAGAAACCCACAGTCGCCCCATCGCCGGTCCAGGCACGGGACATCCCGGTAGAGACGCCTGTTGAAATGCCCGCGGATATCCCGGCGGAACCCATAGAACCCCCACCACCGAAACGGGTACTGACACAGAAAAAAGAGGCACCCAGAAAATCCCCTTCAACCCCGGAAAAGGTATCTCCTCCCCGTAAGAAGAAGCGACTATCGGCCCAGCAGCTTATTGCCAGCACCAATCGGGAAATATCCCGACTGACAACCGAGCTGGACCGAAAGACCCGGGCCTATTCCAAGCGTCTGCGGCACAAGAGAGTGACCGCCAGCACCCAGGAGTACAAATACGCCAGCTATCTCGAAGCATGGCGACGCAAGGTGGAGAACATCGGTAACCTGAACTACCCGGATGAGGCAAAACGGCGTCGTCTCTACGGCAACCTGGTTCTGCATGTCGCCCTGTTTGCGGATGGCTCCGTCAGAGACATCAATATCAAGAAATCCTCCGGTCACAAACTGCTGGACGATGCGGCAGTTCGGATCGTAAGGCTTTCTGCTCCATTTGCACCTTTCCCACCGGAAATCCGGGAGGAAACCGACGTCATCGATATCATCCGTACCTGGCAGTTCCGCAGTAACAATACTTTTAACTGAGGCCGTCCATCTAACCCGCGTGTATCGCCGGGGGGACTGGATACTCAAAACAGTGTATCGATTGAACATAATCTGAGATTGTTTATATCCAAAAGCGTCAATCGACACGCTGTCCCGCCCGGTTTTGTTTTCGAGCGCTGTGGTACAGCAGGATGGATATTCCCCAACATGCTGGCTGTTCGGAATTCACCTGTTACAATTGTCCGATGAACGAACGCGTGGACCTTACCAATCATTTTCTGATCGCCATACCCGGGCTGAGCGATGCGAATTTTTTTCATACCGCTACCTATATCTGCGAGCACAATGAAGAAGGTGCCATGGGTATCGTCATCAACCGGCCGACGGATATGAAACTGAACGAAATTCTTGATCAACTCGAAATCGATCAGAAAGAAAGCCCATACGGTGAGCAGTTCATTTACCTGGGTGGTCCGGTGCAAACCGACCGGGGTTTCGTCCTGCACACCAACGATGGAAGGCAGTGGGAATCCACGCTGAACATCACTCAGGAGATCAGCGTCACCACATCACGAGATATACTGCGCTCGATCATTGCCGGTGAAGGCCCTCGTAATACACTGATTGCACTTGGTTATGCGGGCTGGACGGGGGGACAACTCGAAGAGGAGCTCGGTACCAATGCGTGGCTCAACGGGCCAGCTGACGAAGCCATTATTTTCGAACTGCCTGATGAGAAACGCTGGGAAGCTGCCGCGGGTTTGCTTGGTATCGACCTGAATCTGCTCTCCGGCGAGACAGGCCATGCGTAAGGGCTGATGGGGACTTTGCTTGGTTTTGACTACGGAACGGCCAAGATCGGTATTGCAGTCGGCCAGACACTGACCGGAACCGCCTCGCCCCTGCAAACCCTGAGAACAGTAAAGAATCAGCCGGACTGGGAGCGCATAGGACAACTGATTGAAACCTGGCAGCCGGAGGCACTTGTGGTGGGGCTGCCCTTCGAGTTGAATGATGAAGAGGCGGAGATCGCAGGCCGGGTTAAACGTTTTTCCCGGCAACTGAACGGACGCTTCCACCTGCAGGTGCACCTGGTTGATGAACGACTCACTTCCAGAGAAGCCCGAAACCGGGCAGGAAACCAGCTAAAGCACATCGAGCAGCTGGATGCTATCGCGGCAAAGCTGATTCTGGAAACCTGGCTCAGTGAACAGTAACGGCTTTATCATGGGAGCGACCAGAATCGACTGCGATATCGTCAGAATGTCTGATGTCATCGGTATCCTGCTCGAATCCAGCGGCCCCTCGAATCCGACCTTGCCCGCTCCACCCACCGGAGGGGTAGGGAGTGCCATGCACCTGCACGCCCCCCCGGCCTGGCTGAAACGTCGGGCATCCCGGATATCACCTGCCACCGGGACAACTTCACCCACACCTGAATGAACCCCCACGCCGGGTACCGACTTTCGGACTAACATGCACAGCGCAAACCTACAGCTCAACGGGGAAGACAAACTCAAGCACTTCCTGACTATCGACGGTCTCAAGCGAGAGGTGCTGACCCGGATTCTCGATGCTGCGGAGCCCTTCACCGAAGAATCACAACGAACGGTAAAAAAGTTACCACTGCTGACTGGTACTGTGATCTGTAATCTTTTTTTTGATACCAGCCCCCGACTACAGGCCAGTTTTGAGGTGGCGGCGAAACGCCTGTCTGCCGACGTGCTGAACCTGGATATCAATATCCCCGCCACTTCCGGGGATGAGACGCTGCTGGACACCCTGCGCAACCTGGAGGCGATGCACGTTGACCTGTTCGTGGTGCGCCACCCGGACAGTGGAGCCGCCCACTTCATTGCCCGCCATGTGGCACCCCATGTCAGTGTGATCAATGCAGGGGACGGACATCATGCCCATCCCACCCAGGCGATGCTCGATATGTTTACGATTCGTCGGTACAAAGAGGAATTCGTTGGTCTTCGGGTGGCCATCATCGGGGACGTACTCCACTCAGGTGTGGCCCGTTCCCAGATTCTGGCCCTGAACACCCTGGGTACCTCCGAAGTACGGGTAATCGGCCCGCCCACATTACTGCCGACCGATACCAGAACACTGGGGGTGCACGTTTTCCATGACCTGGAAGAAGGTATCGATGATGCGGACGTCATTATCCTGTTGCGATTGCAGAAAGAGCGGATGAATAGTGCCCTTCTGCCAGGCGGACAGGAGTATTTTCGTCTTTACGGACTCACCGGGGAACGTTTGCAGGCCGCAAAGCAGAACGTGATCATATTGCACCCCGGCCCGATGAACCGAGGTGTGGAGCTGGATTCAAAGGTGGCAGACGGCCCCCGCTCAGTCATTCCTCAACAGGTGAGTTTCGGCATTGCGATACGAATGGCAATCATGTCAATGACCATAGAGACGCAGCAGGTGACCGGAAAATGACCACACCACGAAATCTGCGCATCGCCAATGGTCGATTGATAGATCCGGCGAACGGAATCGACGAAACCTGTGACCTCTACGTGACCGATGGCCGGATACACGCCGTCGGCGAACCTCACGCGGGATTCAAGCCAGACCTGACTATCAATGCAGAAGAACGGATTGTCTGCCCGGGACTGGTCGATCTAAGCGCCCGCCCCAGGGAACCTGGCCTGGAACATAAGGGGACACTGCGCAGCGAGAGCCGGGCAGCAGCCAAAGGGGGTATCACCACTTTCTGCTGCCCGCCCGACACCGATCCGGTAATAGATACACCGGCCATGGCGATGCTGGTAAGGGAACGTACCGACGGAATCGGGCTGGCAAGATTACTTCCACTGGGCGCTCTGACCCAGGGCCTGGAAGGCAACCGGCTGAGTGAACTGGCTGCACTGCAGCAGGCAGGTTGCGTGGCTTTGAGCAACGGAGAATATCCATTAGCAAACACAAGGGTAGAGCGTGGTGTCCTGGAGTATGCCTCCACCTTGGGTATGACGGTCATGCTGCGACCGGAAGATCACCACCTGCGGAATAACGGTTGCGTGCACGAGGGCCCGATCGGCAGCCGGCTCGGCCTGCCGGGAATTCCGGGAGCAGCGGAAACCGTGGCAGTAGCCCGGGATCTGGCACTTGCCGAGTATACCGGCTGCAGAATCCATTTCCGGGGCCTTTCCACTGCCACCTCAGTACCCATGCTGACCCAGGCCCACACTCAGCGACTGCCGGTTTCCGCCGATGTGGCAGCCCATCAGCTGCACCTGACAGAAATGGATATCGAGGGCTTCAACAGTCAATGTCATGTAAACCCGCCGTTACGCAGCCTGCTGGACCGGGATACCCTTCGTCACGGTGTATCTCAAGGGGTGATAGGCGCGATCTGCTCGGACCACCAACCTCATGAACCGGATTCAAAGGAGGCTCCCTTCCCCTCGACTCAACCCGGTATCTCGGCTCTGGAGACGCTACTGCCGCTGACCCTCAAGCTGGTCGAAGAGAGAATACTGACCCTTTCTCAGGCCATCGCCAGACTCACCTGTGGGCCCGCTGACATTCTTGGACTGCCCTACGGGCGGCTTAGCATCGGCTCCAGTGCCGATATCTGCATTTTTGACCCTGAAGCAAACTGGCAACTGACCGCCCGGGATCTGGTCAGCGCCGGCCATAACACCCCATTTCTTGGCTGGGAGTTCACCGGCCGCGTTACTCACACACTACTCGAGGGAAGAATCGTTTATGATGCTGGCTGACGGTTAGTCTCTCCATCATGAAAACGGCCGAAACTGGATTTTTCTCCACTCGGACGACAGGCACAGAGACATTGGATATGGGCATTCCGCGCCAGCGGTGGCCTCACCCCATTGTCCCAGAATTTTCACCCCGGATAGTCGACATGAAATCTAGCACCCACCGAAACACCATCTTTCCCGAACAAGCGGAAATTCTTGAGCATCAGCCATTCGAGGGCGAACAGTATGTTCTCAAGGTACAGGCACCCAAATGTGCAGAAACGGCCAGGCCGGGCAGTTTCGCCCATATCCAGGTAGACCCCGCCAGGCTCATGCGCCGACCCGTTTCCATTATGCGTACCTCTCCCGGGGAGGGGTGGGTAGAGTTTCTTTATAAAGTGGTCGGAACGGGCACACGACTGCTCGCGACACAAAAAAAGGGGTCGACACTGAGCATGCTGGCTCCCATTGGCAATCCCTTTCAACTGCACGACCAACGTCCCCGCCCACTGCTCATTGGTGGCGGTGTCGGCATGCCTCCAATGATTTTTCTTTCCCAACAGCTTGCCGGCGATGAACGGTTTCACCCCCTGGTCATCCTGGGTTCGGAAGTGCCCTTTCCTTTCCATCCCCAGCCATCCCGGATGCTGATACCCTCCATACCCGGTGATGTCATTGCCTGCATGCCTCTGCTGGAGGATTGGGGTATTCCCAACCGGCTGGCAAGCCTTCAGGGGTTCGCTGGTTGCCACCAGGGGTACGTCACCGACCTGGCACGGCACTGGCTGCAGACACTGGATAGTAATGTGCTGGCAGAAGTGGAGATTCTTTCCTGCGGCCCCCACATCATGCTGGAATCGGTGGCGCAGCTGGCAAGAGAGTTCGATCTGCCCTGTCAGGTATCCCTGGAGGAGTACATGGCCTGTGGTGTGGGGGGATGTGCCGGTTGCGTGGTACCACTCAATACGAATGAGGGCAAAGCAATGAAACGGGTGTGCGTAGACGGACCGGTGTTCGATGCCGGAGAAGTTTTTGGTTGAATCCGGGGGGCTTGGGGATAACCGTCCTGCTGGGGGCCGACCCCGGGGGGTACAGCTCAGTAGTCCTGATCGTCCAGCAATGATACCGATCCCAGCTTGGAGGGGTACTTATCCACTTCCCCACTGCCCAGCTTGACCATCAAACGGACCTCGTTGGCGCTGTCGGCGCAAAGAATGGCGTCTTCGTAACTGATTTCACCCTGTTTGTAGAGCGTGTAGAGCGCCTGATCGAAGGTAATCATGCCTTGCTCGGTGGATCGCTTCATCAGGTCTTTAAGCTTGTGGACCTCCCCCTTTCTTATCAGATCTGAAGCCAGGGGGGTGTTAACCAGAATTTCAACCGCCGCCAACCGCCCATCCCCATCGGTACGCCGCACCAGCTGCTGGGCAACGATAGCCCTCAGATTCAATGACAGGTCCATGAATAACTGGTCCCGCCGTTCTTCGGGGAAAAAATTGATGATACGGTCCAGCGCCTGGTTGGCATTATTGGCATGAAGCGTGGAAAGACACAGGTGACCGGTTTCTGCAAAAGCAATGGCATAATCCATGGTATCCCGACTGCGAATCTCTCCGATCAGTATGACATCCGGGGCCTGGCGCAGGGTATTCTGGAGCGCAATATTATAGGATTCGGTATCTATTCCCACCTCTCTCTGGGTGACGATGCAACCCGCGTGCTGATGGGTAAATTCGATCGGGTCCTCGATGGTAACGATGTGACCGGTGCTATTGTGATTTCGAAAGCCGATCAATGCGGCCAGCGAGGTGGATTTTCCTGTTCCCGTGGCACCGACAAAGATCACCAGACCACGCTTCGTCATGGCAAGGTCCTTCAGCAACGGGGGCAGCTTCAGTTCGTCGAGTTCGGGGATTATTCCCTCGATGCG
This sequence comes from Gammaproteobacteria bacterium, assembly GCA_024227135.1. Classification (GTDB taxonomy): domain Bacteria; phylum Pseudomonadota; class Gammaproteobacteria; order Chromatiales; family Chromatiaceae; genus JAHEHQ01. Next base: position 41,309 of record JAAELC010000373.1, on the reverse strand, counting down.
ACGTAACACCATCCCTACCGAATTCCGCTGCACGAATGCGCTTACCCTGAACCGCCCCCCACCAGCGGAGCTGATGGCGAAATTGCACTCCTTGGTCTGGGCAAACTCCTCTTGCTGGGCAGGAGACATGGTCCCCAGCACCATGTCCCTGGTCTGTTCTTCGTCCAGCCGCTTCTTGGAAATCGGCATGAGACGACCATCAAGCTTGATGCAAGGGGGCATTCCCACCGTGATAAAAAGGTCCGAAGCCCTTTTCTCAGCTACAAGTTTCAGTAGCAGTTCAAAATCCACGACTACCCCCCTTTTCCCATCACTCGACTTCGAGCAGGCTTAGGGCCGCGGAAAAAAAATAGTTATCCAGTCTTGCTGGTCTTTTGGCCCAGTTTCCGCGTTGTGGAAAAGGTTGCATAGAACAACTATGCGCCCCTTTCCACGCCTTGAATCTGAACCAAAATCCAGCGCAATTTCTGGACATTTATTGATTTCCGCGACCCTTAGTTGAAAACATCTTTGTTTGCCGCCTTCGATTGGGCATCCAGTCGACTAATCATACCCTTTTTTACCAGTTCCAGCAGGTGCTGGTCCAGCGTCTGCATACCATGGGCCTGACCGGTTTGAATCGATGAGTACATCTGAGCCACTTTGTCTTCACGAATCAGGTTTCGGATTGCCGGAGTTCCCACCATGATTTCCCAGGCGGCAGTCCGTCCCCCGCCAATCTTCTTCAGCAGCGATTGAGCAATCACCGACCGCAGCGACTCCGAAAGCATGGAGCGCACCATGCCCTTCTCCGCTGCCGGGAAAACGTCGATAATACGGTCGATCGTCTTGGCGGCCGAACTGGTGTGCAAGGTACCGAAGACCAGATGTCCGGTCTCCGCAGCGGTCAATGCCAGGCGAATGGTCTCAAGATCCCGCAGCTCACCGACCAGGATGATATCAGGGTCTTCACGCAGTGCTGAACGAAGCGCCTCCGCAAAGCCCAGGGTATCCCTATGCACCTCTCGCTGGTTTATGAGACTCTTTTTGCTGACATGCACAAACTCAATGGGATCTTCGATGGTCAGAATGTGGGCATAATCGTTGTCGTTCTTGTAGTCCACCATAGCCGCCAGCGTCGTAGACTTACCGGATCCGGTCGGGCCTGTTACCAGAACCAGCCCCCGGGGTACGTTGACGATGTCGCGAAAGGTATCCGGACATCCCAGATCTTCCAGCGTCAGTACCTTGGATGGAATGGTTCGAAAGACCGCAGCCGCCCCCCGGTCCTGGTTGAAAGCGTTGACACGAAATCGCGCCAGCCCCGGGATTTCGAAGGAAAAGTCCGTTTCGAGAAACTCTTCATAATCCTTGCGCTGCTTGTCGTTCATGATGTCGTAGACAAGCTCGTGGACCGTTTTGTGCTCCAGAGCCGGAACGTTGATCCGTCGGATATCCCCATCCACCCGGATCATGGGTGGCAACCCGGAAGACAGATGTAAATCTGAAGCTTCGTGTTTAACACTGAAAGCGAGTAGTTCAGCGATGTCCATTCAATTCATCCCCATGCAAATTCAATTTAGTGGAATACTCAACCGATTTTGCAATTCATGGCTACAGTGCACCACAATAGTGACAAAATCAAAATTCCGTAACGGCAACCGCCACTTTTTGCTTTAATAATGGCCAATGAGACAGTCCAATGGTAAGCGCACCATGAATCATATTGCCCAAACGGTCCCCAGGATGTCCATCGTCAGGCGAATGGAAGCCGTGCGCGAACGTATTACCCGAGCAGAGCAGCTTTATGGTCGTCCGGCTGGTTCAGTGGAATTAATGGCTGTGAGCAAGACCCGACCCGCCTCCGATATCCACCAGGCGTTGGACGCAGGGCAGACCGCATTTGGTGAAAACTACCTCCAGGATGCCCTGGAGAAAATTGACCAACTCGCCGAAACCCCTGCAAAATGGCATTATATAGGCCGAATTCAGAGTAATAAGACCCGGCCAATCGCCGAGAACTTCGATTGGGTGCACAGTGTCGATAAGTTGAAACTACTGCGACGCCTCGGTGACCAACGCCCCGAGCATCTTTCGCCCCTCAATGTCTGTCTCCAGATCAACCTGGACCAGGAAGAGAGCAAGGGTGGCCTGACCGGGGAGGGGGCGGCAGAACTCGTTGCAAAAGCCGGGATGTTTCCGAATCTGCGAATTCGCGGCCTGATGGCAATTCCGGCGCCGACACCGGACATTGAATCTCAGCGCCGCCCATTCCGGCTGTTGCGCCTGTTACGGGATAGACTCGCAACTACCGCGGTCCCTCTGGAAACGCTTTCCATGGGCATGTCGGCAGACCTGGAAGCAGCAATAGCCGAAGGCGCCACTATGATCCGGGTAGGAACAGCGATATTCGGCCCACGCCAGCCAGCAGCCGGAAAACAGCCGGACCCTACCTGACAACTGTCAATTTCTTCGGCATAACAACCATTATTATCAATGCAATATCATTGAGGAACTTGAGCTTTGAACGACCAACAGACCGGAAGGCTTCCGGACATGAGCAGCAGGACCATCGCGTTTATCGGTGGTGGAAACATGGCAGCCAGCCTGATCAACGGGCTGGTGTCTGACCACTATGATCCCCATAGAATCATCGCCAGCGACCCGGACGGAGAAAAACTTGCCGGCCTTGCGGCCATGGTGGGGATTCGCTCGGCAGCCAGTAATCAGGATGCCATCGGAGAATCGGATATCGTCGTTCTTGCGGTTAAGCCCCAGATGCTCAAGACTGTGGCGGCCGACATATCTGAGCAGATACAAGCCAGGAAACCTCTGGTCATTTCCATCGCAGCAGGGGTCCGGGAGAAAGATCTCCAATCATGGCTGGGCGGCGGCGTTGCCTTGATCCGAAGTATGCCCAATACACCGGCCATGCTCCAGGCTGGCGCCACTGTACTCCACGCAGGCCCGGGGGTGACGGAAGAACAAAAAAACCTGGCTGAATCAATTCTGCGAGCCGTGGGCCTGACCCGGTGGGTAAAGAACGAAGACCAGATGGATGCGGTGACTGCCCTTTCCGGCAGCGGCCCGGCTTACTTTTTTCTGGTCATGGAGGCAATGGAGCAGGCTGGCCTCGACATGGGGTTGTCTAAAGATACCGCTCGGTTGCTGACCCTTCAAACTGCCCTGGGAGCAGCCCGAATGGCCATGGAAAGCAGCGATGGTCCGGGAGTTCTCCGGGAGCGGGTGACCTCTCCCGGAGGTACCACAGAAAAAGCCCTGGCGGTATTCGAAGACGAAGATCTACGCGGCCTTTTTCAAAAAGCTCTGTTTCAGGCCCGGGACCGTTCTGTCGAACTGTCCAGTTTGCTGGGAGAACAATAATGGGTGGCTCTTACGTTACCAATCCAATCATATTTCTCATCCAGGTCGTTTTTGGAGCCTACATCCTGGTGGTGATGTTGAGGTTCCTGCTTCAGTGGGTACAAGCGGATTTCTATAATCCTGCGTCCCAGTTCATCGTGAAGGTCACCACACCGGCATTGCTCCCGCTACGCCGGATTATTCCCGGGATTGCGGGCCTGGATATCGCTTCTGTCGTGTTGATGTGGCTGCTGAAAAGCCTGGAACTGGGCCTGATCATCGTACTCAGCAACGTCGACGCCAGCCCAATCTCAGCGCTGGCATGGTCTATTCCAGAACTGATATCCCTGCTGATCAATGTGTTCCTTTACGCTATTCTGATCCAGGTCATCATCAGCTGGATCAACCCAGGCAACTACAACCCTCTGATTGGATTACTGCACAGCCTGACCGAACCCCTGCTGGGACCGGCGAGAAGAATGCTGCCGGCCATGGGGGGACTGGATCTGTCCCCGATGCTGGTGATGATCGGCCTGGTGCTCCTCAAGATGCTGCTGCTTCCTCCCATTCAATTACTGGTCGCGACCCCCTTTCGGTGACACCCGTTGAGGAAACGCTGGTATCGCTGGGTGGATAATGATCTCATTCATACACCGGGGACACTAACCCACAGCATCGCTACTCAAGAAATCAGCTGGACCGCCGCTTCGAGAAACAGTGGCTGGCTCTGATACCATGACCGGTGCGGTGCCAGTGCAACAACTTTACAGACCATTTCCATCGTCTCCCGACGGGGAAGAAGAGGTATGTAACGAGGTCAATGGAAAACGCTAACCTGAAATTGCAGTTTCAGAACTTCGAAAACCGGAAGACATCCCTCACCGGGGTCATGGATGAATACCGGGAGTGGTTGCGGGAATACGGACTCGGAGACTCTGAAGATGAAACAAGGCTGGAAAAATGCCGGGAATCTCTCGACAACGATCGACTCAACATCGCCTTCGTAGCCGAGTTCTCCCGGGGCAAAAGCGAGTTGATCAATGCGCTATTCTTTTCTGATTGCGGCCAGCGTCTGCTCCCATCGGGGGCCGGGCGCACAACCATGTGTCCGACCGAAATCTTCTATGACCATCAGGTAAACCGGCCCTATATCAGGCTCTTGCCCATTGAAACCCGATTCCAGGATGTCAGCCTGGAACAACTTAAAAAAAGCCCGGATGCCTGGGATACCAGATTTCTGGACCTCGGTTCCCCGGATCAGATCCAGCGTTGCCTGCATGAAGTGATCAGGATGCAGCGCGTCACCAAGGATAAGGCAATTTCCCTGGGACTGCATGACCTCGGACAGGACTACCTGCGAGGCAGAATACCAGACATAGTGGAAATTCCGCGGTGGCGACACGCGTTGATTTCCTTTCCCCATCCTCTGCTCAAGCAAGGATTGACCATATTCGATACGCCCGGTCTGAATGCACTGGGCACCGAACCCGAACTCACCCTCAACATGCTGCCTTCCGCCCAGGTCATTCTGTTCGTCCTTGCCGCGGATACGGGAGTCACCCGCAGCGACCTGGAGATATGGACCAAGTACCTCAAGGGATTCAGTCAACGCAGCCGGCAGCGTCTGATGGTTGTGATGAACAAGATCGATACCCTGTGGGATGAATTGCGGGACGAAAAGGCCATTCTCGAAACCATTGACCGGCAGCGGGAGGAAAGTGCCCGGACCCTGGGCATCTCCAGCCAGCTGGTCTTCCCGGTCTCTGCACAAAAAGGACTGCTGGCAAAAGTCAGCGGTAATCGGGAGCTGCAGCAACAAAGTGCCCTCGACTCCCTGGAAAACTACCTGTCCCGGCATCTGCTTCGAATTCGTGGCGACATCGCCAGGGAAACGGTCACTGCCGATCTAGCCGAAATGCTGGAAAACAGCCTCGGTCTGATTGAAAACAGACACGATGGTATCGAACACCAGCTTGCCCAACTGGGCAGCCTCAGCGGCAGCAGCTGGAAAGCGGTCGAGCAGATGTCCCAAGACACCCAGGAACAACACCAAAACTACAAGAAAAACCTGGGGGATTTTAAAATCAGCCGCCGAATGCTGGAGGTCCACTCCCAGAAACTGCGCCAACTTCTCAATACCCGACAACTGGAACAAACCATCGAGGAAACCCGCCAGAAAATGTCAGGGAACTGGACCACCCGGGGATTGCAGCACAACATGCGGGGGCTGTTCGACCAGATGCGCAGAGATATGCAGCAAGCCGTCAAAGAAAGCGAACAGACCCGGCGAATGGTGCGTGGCATTTATCACCGATTCCAGGCTGAGCAGGATTTTCGCCTGCATCCCAAGATGTTCTCCATCATGCGCTACCGGGTGGAACTGGAACTGCTGTATCAGGAAGCCGAGATTTACCGCAACAGCCCCAGAACCGCGGCAACGGAGAAGCACTTCGTTATCAAGAAATTCTTTCTGGCACTGGTGGAGCGGGCAAGAACAATCTTCGATAGAGTCCGCACCGAGGTCGAAGACTGGCTGAATTTCGTGCTCGACCCGCTGGTTGGGCACATGCATGCTCATCGGGAACGAATCGAGAACCAACTGAGGGATTTACAGAGAATCAGCCAGTCACGGGATACCTTGAAGGATAGAATCAACGAATTGAGGCATCAGAAAGAATCCAACGGGAAACAGCAGGTCTTTCTGCGTTACCTGCTCCATAAAGCCGGGCAGGCCTTCCCCACGCCGGTCAACAAACCAGTCCAAGGAAAACCTGCCGCCGCACCCGCCACCTCCTGAGGCCCATTATTTTGCCGGGTAAGGTATAGTAGCCCTTCCCAAACCAGTCACTGCCTGGAGAATGGCAAATGATGAGACACATATCGACGCTTCTGGTAGCGCTTTTATTGCTTCCGTTGTTCGCATCCGCAGAGAACAGCACCCGGGCACCTGGATACACTGTTCACCACAACGCCATACCCACCGCGATGCTGACACCTGCCATTGCCAGCAGCTACAGCATCATTCGCAGTAAATACCGGGGGTTACTCAACGTCAGCATAATCAGAACGTTGGAAGGGACCACGGGACAACCTGTAAAGGGCCAGGTAAAGGTGGTGGCCACCAATCTACTCGACCAGTCCCGCACCATAGCGATGCGGGAGATCAAAGAGGAAGAGGCCATCTATTACATTGGTGAGTTTCCGATCATCAACCGGGAGACACTGACCTTTCGGATGGAGGTAATTCCGGAAGGCACTGACAACACAATCAGGGCGGCACTGAGCCAACAGTTCTTCATTGACTGAGTCGTGCAGACTTCATCGACAAACAAGCCATACTGTGGACATGAATCAACCGCCCCTCTTCCATCGGAGACGGAGCTATTGACCGCCGAATATGACAACGAGGAGTCCAGGCGGCTTCAGGCCCTGGGGCTGGCCGTCATCAAGAACGAAGCGGCCGCTGTCCTGGCGCTGACAGAAAGCATATCAGAGGACTTTTCCCGGGCCTGCTTTTTCATGCTTGCCTGCAAAGGCCGTATCGTGGTGACCGGAATGGGAAAATCCGGGCACATCGGCAACAAAATAGCCGCCACTCTGGCCAGCACGGGATCACCCTCCTTTTTCGTTCACCCCGGGGAGGCCAGCCATGGGGATCTCGGGATGATTCTGGCCGAGGATGTGGTCCTCGCGCTCTCCAACTCCGGGGAAACCAAAGAGCTGTTGACGATCATCCCCATTATCAAGCGCCTGGGGGCGCCCCTGATTGCCATGACCGGCGCTCCGGAGTCCAACCTGGCCCGGGAAGCCGATGTGCATATCAACGTGAGCGTGGCTCAGGAAGCATGCCCTCTTAACCTGGCGCCTACCTCGAGCACCACAGCCACACTGGCTATGGGGGATGCGCTTGCGGTCGCACTGCTCGAAGCCAGAGGCTTTACAGAACTCGATTTCGCCCGTTCCCACCCCGGAGGTAGTCTGGGAAGGCGCCTGCTGCTCCATATCGGGGATATTATGCACTCAGGGGATAAAATTCCCGTGGTCAGTGAATCTGCTGCGCTTCGGGAGGCGCTGATCGAGATGACGAATAAAGGGCTGGGCATGACAGCCATCGTGGACGACGATGGACGACTGACTGGAATATTTACTGACGGGGACCTGCGCCGTACCCTGGACCGTGAGGTGGATTTTCACCGCTGCAGTATTTCCGAAGTGATTACCCGTGGATGCAGGACAGTGGAGTCTCATATTCTGGCTGCTGAGGGATTGAGAATCATGCAGGACGACAAGATCAATGCCCTGCTGGTCGTGGATTCGGATAAACGCCTCGTCGGCGCCCTGAATATGCATGACATGCTGCGTGCAGGCGTCGTCTGAAATCAGGCAGTATGACGTCGACTGAAGCCCTCCAGATCAACTACTCATGCCTGAATCGGTACGAAAGCCGCCTGCTGCCAGTCCCGATAGAGGGTGAGCATGGGATACCTGAATGAACTGCAAAGGCCGGGGATCAGCAAAGTTTTTTACCACCCTGACCGGCACACAGCGATCTCCTCCGACCCTGCCAGGCAGCAATTTCTCGGATCCTGGAAACCTGGATGATCATTGATTTGTTATCATTCTTTCTGCTACATCACCTGTCCCGCCATCGCTATGGACCGAAATACACAGAATCCGGGTCTGTCACCGCCCCTGAGTCAGATATCTCTTTGCGCAGTTTCTCTGGCGGAGATCAGCCGCTTCGGAGAATCCACGGATGCCGCTGCTGTTCCGGTGCGGATGACTAAAGAGGATTTACCATGCAGGAAATATTGAAAAGAGCAGCCGGGATCAAACTGCTTATCTTCGATGTCGACGGCGTGTTGACAGACGGCAGCCTCTACCTGGGAAATGACGGGGAGGAATTCAAGGCATTCAACTCCAAGGATGGCCTGGGCATGAAAATGGTCCAGGCTACGGGTGTTGCCATCGGTATAATTACAGCACGCAACTCCCAGCTGGTCAGTCGACGAATGAAGAGTCTGGGGATTGAGCATATCTACCAGGGAAAATCGAATAAACTATCGGCATTCGAAGATTTAAAGGATAAAATAGGGCTGCCAAACGAGCAAATCGCCTATGTAGGTGACGATGTGGTGGATTTACCAATCATGGGCCAGGTAGGACTTGCTGTGGGTGTGAGTGACGGGCATAAGTTCGTGAACCGTCACGCCCACTGGATAACCACCTCATCCGGTGGACGGGGTGCCGCGCGGGAGGTTTGTGAGCTGTTGATGGAGGCCCAGGGTACCCTGAAATCGACATTGGAGTCCTATCTTTGACACTGCCACCCAGATACCTCTCCATAGCGGGGGCAGGATTGCTGGCCGCTGGCAGCTGGTGGCTGCTGCAGTACAACACCGAGGAACCTTCGTACAGCCCCCTGCCCCACAGTCCGGACTTCATTCTGGAGCAGTTCACAGCGACCACCATGGGCTTGAATGGGCTGCCGGACAAGCGCCTGTCAGCGGAAGAAATGCGCCACTATCCCGATGACGACAGCACCGAACTGATAAAACCCAGAATGACGGTCTTCGAAGAAAAAAATCCCCCCTGGAGAATTACCTCTGACACAGGATGGATCTCGGGTGACAGGGAAATCGTCCTGCTCAATGGAAAAGTGCAGATTGATCGCGAGGAAGCCCCTGACATCAAACCGTTGCATTTAACGACGACAAATCTGACGATACACCCTGAGCAGAATTATGCCGAAACAGAAGAGTACGTGTACCTTGAGAGCCGCAACAGCTGGGCTGAATCCACGGGAATGCAAACCTGGTTCAAGAAGCCGGTGCGAATCAAACTGCTCGCTGACGTGAGAGGACGCTATGAAGCCGAATAGAATCAATGCACTGCCGCTGTTCCTTCTACTGCTGATTTCGCTGCCGCTGCAAGCCCTGGAGTCCGACAAGAATCAGCCGGTCTATATCGAGGCGGACAGTGTAGAAATCAATGATGGTACCGGGATCAGTGTCTACCAGGGTAACGTGGATGTGACTCAGGGAAGTATTCATTTGACGGCCGACAAAGTCACCGTCACCCAGAGACCTGGAAATGCAAATCACATTCGAGCAGAAGGCAATCCGGTGACTTTCAAGCAAAATATGGAGGATCAGAAAAAGCCCATTGAGGGTAGCGCAAGAATTGCCGAGTACGATACAGAAAGTGAAATACTGCACATGATTGGAAACGCCGTACTGCTCCAGGGAAAAGACAGCTTCAAAAGCGACCGTATCAGCTATGACCGTTCCAAGTCACTCGTGCGTGCGGGCACCAGTGCGAAGGGAAAAGAGCGGGTAAAAATTTCCATCCAGTCTAAGAAGAGCCAGAAAGCCTTCGAGTGAGAAAAGGTCGGTACTACCGGATCAGCAGGAACCAATATGAGTATTCTCAGTGCCCAGAAACTGGAAAAACACTACCGCGGCAGAGCAGTGGTCAACGGCGTATCACTGGAAGTCAACAGCGGTGAAGTAGTGGGACTGCTGGGACCCAATGGTGCAGGTAAGACTACCTGTTTTTACATGATAGCCGGGCTGATTCCATCCGAGAAAGGTGGAATCAGCATAGATGACAAAGATATCACCGCCCTGCCCATGCACACCCGGGCTCGCCTGGGAATGGGGTATCTTGCCCAGGAACCCTCTGTATTCCGCAAACTGAGTGTCCGCGATAACGTTCTGGCTATTCTTGAAACCCAAAGCGCGCTGACCAGCCAACAGCAATCCGAAATCTGCGAAACACTGCTGCACGACTTCGGGCTTACCCATTTGCGGGACAATCTTGCCATGGCACTATCCGGTGGGGAACGAAGGAGGTTGGAAATTGCCCGATCCCTGGCACTTGAGCCCCGATTTATCCTGCTGGATGAACCTTTTGCCGGAATCGATCCGATTTCGGTACATGATATCCAGAATATCATTCGGGAATTGAGTTCCCGGAAAATCGGCGTATTGATTACCGACCACAATGTACGGGAGACTCTGGGAATCTGCAGTCGCGCCTATATTATCCATGAAGGGCGTGTTCTGACCGAAGGCGATCCGGATGAGATACTCGGTAATCAGGAAGTCCGTTCGGTCTACCTCGGCCAGGGATTCAGTCTGTAATGATCTGCTTCCGGTTGCCCTGGCTCAAAATAGTAAATCTATTCGCGATGCAATTTCTATACCCAAGCTGGAAATTCAGCTAAAATAGTTAATAAAGTAAAATGATAGACACTATGACCTATTGGCAATCGACCGTTAATCCTGCATGAAGCAGTCACTACAGCTTCGCCTCGGGCAACACCTGACAATGACTCCGCAGCTGCAGCAGGCGATACGTCTGCTGCAGCTGTCCACTCTGGAGTTGAAAAATGAAATTCAGGAGGCGCTGGACTCCAACACGATGCTGGAGACGGAAGAGGAGGGAAACACCAGGGAAGAGCTCAATGGTGCCAATCAGCAATCGACCCAGGAGTCAGGCAATTCCGGGGATAATGAAGCCGTAAGTCCTCAAAACGACACCAACAACGAAACTGAACTGGCTGCCGAGCCGAACACCATCCCGGAAGAACTAGGCGTGGACAGCGGGTGGGATGATGTTTACGACAGCACATTGCCCCCAAGCTCCGGCGCCAGCAGCAACGACCGGCCCGACAACGATTTTCTAACCCAACGACGCACCACAAGGTCCCTCTACGATTACCTGGTCTGGCAACTTAATCTCACGCCATTCGGTGATTCCGACCACCTGATCGCAACAGCGATCATCGACGGTATCGATGAGGATGGCTACCTGAAAGCCAGTCTTGAAGATATCCTCCACGGATTGGATGAGGAAAACCTGGGCGTAGAGGAGGTCGAGGCGGTTCTGCACAGAATCCAGCAATTCGAACCTCCGGGTGTGGGTGCCCGGGACCCACGGGAATGCCTGTTACTGCAGCTCAAGCAATGCCGGCCCCAGCCCGCCCTGGAGCTGGCGATCAAGTTGGTAGGCGACCATTTCGAGCTGCTTGCCCAGCAGGATCATGTCCAGATCAAGCGGCGCCTCAAAATCAACGATACCAAACTGGCGGAAGTCACGAAACTTATCCGCTCAATGGCTCCGCGTCCTGGATCACTGGTCGCGGAATCAGAACCGGAATACATCGTGCCGGATGTCTTCGTCACCAAGCGCGAAGGAAACTGGCATGTGGACCTGAATCCGGACTCCACCCCCCGTCTGCGAATCAACCCGGAATATGCAAGCCTGATAAGACGTGCAGACAACAGCAACGATAACAACTACCTCAAGAACCACATGCAGGAAGCCCGGTGGTTCATCAAAAGCCTGATCAGCCGTAACGTGACACTGCTCAGAGTGGCCACTAAAATTACCGAATTCCAACGCGGATTCTTCGAGCACGGACCGGAAGCAATGCGACCACTGGTACTGAGAGATATCGCGGAAGCCCTCGACATGCATGAGTCGACGATCTCCCGCGTCACCACTCAAAAGTACATGCACACTCCTCGTGGCACGTTCGAATTCAAATATTTTTTCTCCAGCCACGTTGGGACCACGACCGGCGGAGAGTGCTCTGCCATTGCAATCCGTGCACTGATAAAGAAACTGATTGCAGCGGAAAAACCGGAGAAACCGTTAAGTGACAACAAACTGGCAGGAATACTCGCCGACCAGGGAATCAAAGTGGCGCGCAGAACAGTAGCAAAGTACCGCGAATCGATGGCGATTCCGCCATCTAATGAGCGAAAGCGCCTCATCTAGAGGCCAGCCAAAAGGAGCATACCATGCAAATCAGCCTTACCGGTCACCATGTGGACATCACCGAAGCACTAAGAAGCTACGTGAATTCCAAGTTCGAACGCCTGGAGCGTCATTTCGACCATGTGACCAATGTCCACGTCATTCTAAGTGTAGAAAAACTGCGTCAGAAGGCAGAGGCATCTCTTCATCTGAACGGAACTGACGTATTTGCCGAGTGCGAAGAAGAGGATATGTATGCCGCAATCGATGGACTGGTGGACAAGATTGATCGGCAAGTCAAAAAGCATAAGGAAAAACACACCAACCATCGCAGCGGTGCCCTGCCCAAGGGCATGGACACCGTGGAAAACTAATCGGGTATTAAGTGCGGACCATTCATCAAGCCGCAATAGTCGATAGAAATGGAAAGAAAAACTGCTGGAAACGAACTACTATGGAATCAGGTCGGGGAGAAACACCCCACTTCCCATCGTACCTTCGATAACTTGCTGTCATTGATTGCCATTTAGGGCCACGGAAATTAATGGATGTCCGGTAATTGTGTTGAATTCTGGTTCAGATACGAGGGGTGGAAAGGGGTGCACAGCCGTTCCGTGTACCCTTTCCCACAACGCGGAAGCTGGTCCAGGAGACAAGCAGGGCCGGGCGGTTCATTGTTTTCGCAGCCCTTGGCTCGTTCCCGGCAGGAACTCCCAATAAATTGCCTGGTCCACTGCATCTGACACATGGCAACAGTACAGTAACAAACAGATACACTGGAAAAAAAATGTTTCCCGCGCACTTTCTCATCGCCGGCCGCATAGTCTGCCAGAGCAAAGCCGCCAGCAAAAAACGGGTTTTGGAAGAACTGGGAGGACTACTCGCCTCTTCTATTCCAAAAATGGATGCCCAGAGAATAGTTAACAAGCTCCTCGAGAGAGAGCGACTGGGTAGCACCGGACTGGGACAGGGAATCGCCCTGCCCCATGCCCGAATACCCGGGATAGACAATGCACTGGGTGCGTTCATACAACTGCAGGAGGGGATTCAGTTCGATGCCATCGACAACCAGCCGGTAGACCTTGCTTTTGGACTCATCGTCCCTGAACAAGCGACGCAGGAGCATCTGGATCTACTGGCAAAACTGGCAACACTGTTCGGCAACATGGCCTTCTGTAACAAGCTGAGGCAGATAAAGAGCGAAGAATTGATTCTCGCCCAACTCACGAGTGTCAGATAACCCATTCATGTACCCATGAAAACTATGCTCGCCACCTCTCCCTCCATCATCGGCAACAGCGGGTAATCTGGTGGCAGACCCAATAAAACTCATCATCGTCACCGGTCTCTCTGGATCAGGTAAAAGTGTTGCCCTCAATACGCTGGAGGATATCGGATACTACTGCATCGATAATCTTCCCGGGTTCTTGTTGGCTTCCTTTACCGAAGCGCTGGTACCCAGCAGAGATCAACGCTATAGACTTAGTGCAGTAGGAATAGACGCCAGAGATAGGTCCTCTGATTTCGGTGACATCACGTACTTGCTGGATACGCTCCGGTCAAAAGGAGTCGACTATCGAATTATTTTCCTCGATGCCAAAGACGACACGCTGATCAAACGCTTCAGCGAAACCCGGCGCAAGCACCCGCTCTCCGACGATGAACACCCCTTGACCGAAGCCATTGAACTCGAGAGAAAAATCCTCAAACCCTTTCTTGATAAGGCAACGCTTCAGGTCGATACGACCCACACCAATCTGCATCAACTGCGGGACATAATCCGCTCTAAAGTCAGCGAGCAGGCCGGACCGGAGATTTCGCTCCAGTTTCAATCCTTCGGTTTCAAACACGGTATGCCCCGGGACGCGGATTTTGTGTACGACGTGCGCTGCCTGCCCAACCCCCATTGGCAAAATGAACTCAGACCACTCACGGGAAGAGACCCCGAGGTAGCTCGATTTCTGGAACAGGATAGTAACGTAAGGCAATTCAAAGCCGACGTCATCGAGTTTCTCGAACGCTGGATACCCTGTTTCGAGGCTGACGGACGCAGCTATCTGACGATAGCCATCGGATGTACCGGGGGGCAGCACCGTTCCGTTTACATGGTAGAAGAAATTTCAGCCCACTTTCGTACCAGCGGCCTTAAAATACTATCCCGCCACCGTGAATTGACATGATCAGCAGGGAAATCGACATCATCAACAAACTTGGCCTTCATGCCAGGGCCGCCGCCAAATTTGTTACCCTCGCCAGTCGCTATGAAAGCGACATACAACTGGTTCGAAATGATCAAAAGGTCAACGGAAAAAGCATCATGAGCGTAATGATGCTGGCCGTAGGCCAGGGAACCAGCCTCGAGTTGATCGCAGACGGCGGGGACGAAGCCGACGCATTGGAGGCACTGGAAGATCTGGTTAAATCCCGATTTGGGGAACAGGAGTGACCATTTGCTGTACCGGCATCGCGATCGGTACAACCCGTGGCATCGCTATCGGTGAAGTGCATCTGCTGCAACGGGGTTGCGTGGAGATCACTCCCCGGTTTATCGATGCAGCCAGTATTCCTGACGAGGTCGATCGGTTTTGTCAGGCAGTTTCCATCGCCAGGCGTCAATTACGTTCCGTTAGGAACAAGATTCCCAATAACACCCACTCGGATATCGTGGCTTTCATCGACACCCACATGTTGATACTCAACGATGCCGCGCTGGTGGAAATGCCCATTGAACACATAAAAGAAAAATGTTGCGGTGCCGAATGGGCGCTGCAGTTGCAAAGAGATATGCTGGTACAGATGTTCGATGAAATGGAGGACACTTACCTGAGAACCCGCAAGGACGACGTTGATCATGCGGTCAACCAGATACAACAAGCCCTGCGCCAGGAAGTGGAAGAGGAGGAAAACGAAGACCTCCAGGGTAAAATCATACTAGCCCAGGATCTGACCCCCGCCGATACTATTCTTATGCGCCACCTGGGTATCGCGGCGTTTGTCACCGAATCCGGCGGCCCCATGTCCCACACCGCCATCCTGGCTCGTAGTCTGGGTATACCCGCAGTCGTCGGCGTACACCATGCCACCCGTCATCTGCACAATGGCGAACTGACGATCGTCGATGGGGAAAAAGGCATGGTACTGGTAGCAGCAGACGAAGGCACGCTGAGCCACTACCGACATCGGATAGAAGTCGAGCGGCAACATGCCCGGTCGCTGCAACGACTGATTGGCGAACCTTCCGTTACCATCGACGGAACGGCGATCTGCCTGATGGCCAATATCGAACTGCCGGAAGATATCGATGCCACCCGGGAAATCGGTGCCGATGGGGTCGGGCTGTATCGAACCGAGTACCTGTTTGTAAACCGAAACAGCCCTCCCGACGAGGAGGAACACTATCAGGCTTATCTGCGAGTTGTCGAAGGTCTTGACGGGATTCCGGTAACGATACGAACACTGGACCTGGGAGCGGACAAGCAATTCTACAGTTCCCATTTGAACCCGGAAAGCTCGGTCTGCAATCCCGCACTGGGACTGCGCGCAATCCGGTTGTGCCTTAAAAAACCGGAGCTGTTCTACCCTCAGTTACGCGCCATCCTACGGGTGGCTGCTCATGGTCCGGTACGCATCATGATCCCGATGCTGTGCAATCTATGGGAGGTCTATCAACTCAAGGCGATGATCGAAGAGGCCAGAATGTCCCTGACCCGCCAAGGTGTGTCCATCGGTGAGCCGGTCCCTATCGGGGGCATGATCGAAGTACCCGCTGCCGCTCTGGCCGCTGGCGCATTCGCCAAGGAACTGGATTTCATTTCCATCGGCACTAACGACCTGATCCAGTACACACTGGCTATCGACCGTGTCGATGACGAGGTCAACTATCTTTACGACCCTCTGCATCCCTCTGTATTGCGCCTGATCAAAATGATACTCGATGCCGGTGAGCGTCATCAGGTGCCAGTCAGCATGTGCGGCGAAATGGCAGGAGACCCCCTCTTTCTGCCCCTGTTACTGGGAATGGGCCTGCGGGAATTCAGTATGCAGCCCGGCGCGCTGCTGGAAGTTAAAAAAACCATCCGCACATTGGATTCGGAAAAACTGTCCGGCCAGGTATCCCACCTCTTATCCAGGCTCGATGACGCTGAAACCGCGGTAGAGCTTTCCCGGATATCCCATACCCGGAATTCCTGGCCTGCCCAGTCATCCTGAAAGGGCATTTGAACAGGAAAATAGCTGCACGGGTTCCCTATGACACGTCCACTGATCGAAGCTGTCAGTCTTCATCGATACTTCGGAGAGCACTGCGCCGTTAACGGTATCGATTGCACTTTGCGAAGTGGCGAAATCCTCGGGTTGCTGGGACCAAATGGCGCGGGTAAATCCACCACGATGCGAATGCTCAGCGGTACCCTGGTACCGAGTAGCGGCAGCATCCGACTAAATGGAATCGACCTGGGTGAACAACCGCTGGAGGCAAAGCGGTCAATGGGCTACCTTCCGGAACGCCCACCCCTGTATCTCGATATGACCGTGGACGAGTATCTGATATTTTGCGCCCGCCTCCGGGGTGTGGAAAAACATGCACTCCATAAAACACTGGAAAAAACCAAAGCCCGCTGTGGTCTGGCCAGCTGTGGAAAACGACTATCGGGTAATCTGTCCAAGGGCTATCGGCAGCGACTGGGCATTGCCCAGGCCATCATTCACGATCCTGCATCCATCATTCTGGACGAACCGACCAATGGATTGGATCCCCAGCAGATACTCGAGTTTCGGGAGTTGATCCGGGAGTTGGGACAAAACCGGGGGATCATTCTTTCAACTCACATCCTGCAGGAAGTGAAAGCGATTTGTGACCGGGTGCTGATACTCAATGAGGGGCAGCTTGCCGCAATGATCCCCCTGAACCCGCCACCCCAACCGGAAAATCGCCAGCTCACCATTCAGCTGTCAAACCCGGTTTCAACCATGAACCTGGAGAAACTTCCCGGGGTCACCGCTGTTCAGGCGCTGGGTGAAAACCGCTTCCACCTTGCACTTGACCCAACAACTCAGACAAGGGCTGTCGCTGAGCAGATTATCGGCTATGGCTGGGGATTGGAAGAATTCGTTTCGGGCCAGCCGGACCTGGAGAAGCTGTTCATCCGATTAACCCAGGGGGACACCTCCACATGACCCTGGTCATTGCTGGAAAAGAACTTAGAAACCTTTTTCTATCACCTTTTGCCTGGTGTCTCATGGCGGTATCCCTGCTGCTGCTGGCCTGGCTTTTTCTGCTTCGGATAGAGGATTTCCTAAACTTACAGCCCCGTCTTGCGGCACTCCACGAGGCCCCCGGGGTCACGGCATTGATCGTCGTCCCTCAGTTCGATACCGCCGCGGTCATACTGATGCTGCTGGTACCACTGCTCGGCATGGGCCTGTTCAGTCGCGAGTTCAGCAACGGCACTTTCAGTCTGTTGCTCTCGGCACCTGTCTCCACGGCCCGGATCGTGCTGGGAAAATACCTGGCGATGATGACATTGCTGTCACTGCTGCTCTTATTGTTTCTGTTGATGCCCCTGTCTGTGCTGACGATGGGATCATCGATAGATATGGGAACCCTGGCAGCATGCACA
Source organism: Gammaproteobacteria bacterium (assembly GCA_024227135.1). Lineage (GTDB taxonomy): Bacteria > Pseudomonadota > Gammaproteobacteria > Chromatiales > Chromatiaceae > JAHEHQ01. The sequence continues at coordinate 23,583 of JAAELC010000373.1, read as the reverse complement.
CTGGGACTGTTCCTGGCCGTGGCCCTCTACGCCGCGGTTGGTCTTTACTTTTCCAGCCTCACCCGGCAACCCGCTGTGGCGGCCGTCAGCAGCTATGGCGTATTGTTGTTGTTATGGGTCATCGATCTAGCCGGGGGGGACCGGCTTTCCCACCTGGGATTATCGAATCACCTCCATCGACTGTTCAGCGGACTGATCGTCACCAGTGATGTGGTCTACTTTATCCTGGTCACAGGACTGTTCCTGACACTGACCATCAAACGTCTGGAAACACTGCGTACCAGCCCCCCTTCAACCCTTATCAAATTGTCGTTTTACCCACTTCTGGTGTTCGCGGTTATTTCAATCGGCATGCTAAATGTCCGCCATACCCAGGTCTGGGACTGGTCAGATGCCGCCCGCAACAGCCTGACCCAGACGAGCCTGCGACTGCTGGAAAAACTGGAAGCACCATTGAAAATAACCTCGTTCACGCCGGACGACACCCGAATGAGGCAGCGGATTAGGGTGATTATCGATCGTTACCGCCGGAACCGCCCCGATATCATTTTCGAGTTCGTCGACCCCGCCCGACAACCCGCGTTGATCAGGGAGCTGGGCATCAAGATGTCTGGTGAACTACGTCTTGAATACCAGGGCCGCAGTGAACTGCTGCAAAAAATTGATGAACAAAGCCTGGCAGATGCCATTCAACGCTTGCTGGCTGGCGGTGACCGGTGGATCGTCAACCTGACCGGTCATGGGGAGCGGCAACTCGATGGGAAGGCCAACTATGACCTGGGGCAGTTTGGTGATCATCTGAAACGCAAGGGTTATCAGGTGCAGGCACTCAATCTTTCCGCCAACCCTCAACTGCCCACCAACACTTCCTTGCTCGCCATCGCCAGTCCTCAGCACGCCTATCTGCGGAACGAAACCCGGATTCTGTCGGATTACCTTGAACAAGGTGGCAATCTGCTCTGGTTATTGGATCCCGGTGAATCCAACAGACTGGAACCCCTCGCAATGGCCATGGGCCTGCTCACTCTTCCCGGTGTGATTGTGGACACCCATTCCGCCACCCTGGGCCTGGACGATCCCACATTGGCGCTGGTTACCGAGTATTCAAAGCACCCGGCAACCGCACAGTTCGAACTGGTAACCCTCTATCCCCAGGCCATGGCTCTCGACACCATTGAGACTGGGGAATGGAAAGTTACCCCATTGCTGACCACACAGACCAACAGTTGGAATGAGACTGGGCCGGTTTTTGGTGAAGTCAGCCGTGACCCGGAGGCAGGAGAAATCAGGGGACCTTTGTCCATCGCTCTGGTGTTCACCCGGGAATGGGAGGATCGCCAGCAGCGGGTAGTGGTTATCGGTGATGGTGACTTTATCTCCAACAGTTTTCTGGGCAACGGTGGAAACCTTGATCTGGGGCTGAATCTGGTGAGATGGCTGGTTCGGGACGAGCACCTGATCAATATCCCGCCCAGGGTTGCCAATGACCGGAAACTTGACCTGTCACCCTCCCGGGGAGCCACCATTGGTCTGATTTTCCTCCTTGTACTACCCCTGAGCCTGCTGATGACCGGTGCTCTTATCTGGTGGTATCGACGAAGACTATAGTCATCCTTCAGTGTCATAATCACAGTATAAGAGCGGTCGACTGCTCTTTTCGGGTTACAGCGCAACTATGTCTTTAACGTTGATGGAGTACCCATGCCCCGGGGATTGACTGGCAATCTGATACTGATTCTGGCAACCCTTCTGGGGCTACTGATCTGGCTGGGCACCCCTCCCCCGGAAGAGACCCCACCCCGACTCACCCTCCTCGAGCCATCCTTGATCAGCCGTATGGAGCTAAGGACTCCTGATGGCAGACTGTTTGGCTTTCGCAAAGCGCAAGACGGATGGTGGATGACCCAACCCCGACGGGTAATCATGGAAGACAAAAAGATAGCCGGTCTGCTGGAAATCGCCACAACCCGGAGTACCGAACGGTTTCCCGTACCGGAGGAAGAAAGGGATCAGTTCGGCCTGGAACCACCGGCAGCCACACTGCGACTTGACGAACACTCACTGTTTTTCGGGGGTACGCACCCTATCGATCATCGTCGCTACGTCCTGTCGGGGGATACCCTGCACCTGATAAAGGACCGGTTTGCGCTCTACCTTCTGTCCCCGGAGCAGGCGTTTGGGTCATTGGAATTCCACGATTCCGACACCACCGGCAAACAGTGAAATCATCACGCCAGCCCGAACACTCAGAGGCATCCACGGGTATGTCACCACAGGAGAATCAGCGTGAACCGACAACCTTGCCGGCAGAGTGATGGCCCGTAGCTGCCGAATTGCCGGTAGTGAATACGGAAGGGAGGACAGGAAACTATTTCCGCATAATGCGATAAAACTCCGAGTGGCGGGCTTTTTCTTTGTCTTTGTCTTCCTCGAAACTGCCAACGAGTCTGCCGCAATAATCAGCAATGACCTTGGCGTCATACTCGTTTCTTCGACTGGGGGATTTCATGACCTGATAAGCCTCCCCAATCTCCAGGAACCGATCCTTTGCATCCAGACAAGCGTTCCGATCAGGGTGCAGATCCCGGGCCTGTTTGCGGTACGCTTCCCTGATTTCGCCCAGGGTTGCACTCTGGCCCACCCCCAATGCTGCGTAATAGTCCTTCAATGGTGCCTGGTTGTTCTTCAATGTTTCATCCCCCGGGACTGGCTGATACAGAAGCGGCCGCAATAACTTACTGAATCATCTCGTAATTATTGTGATATTTATCGTTGTAAGATTGATGCATCGTGCACGCTTCAAATTTTGGTCATTTTATTGTAACAAAACCGTTACCTTAACGTAACAATAATGTAACATAATCGTCATGACTAATTTGTTATCCTTAATAGTTTGATTTACAGCATCTACTCGTAAACCATCCGCCCGTGCACCCTGCCGCACCTCACAATAAGAGCACAGGCAAATTCAGGCAGACCTCCGATGGGACAGCGATGAAAACCTGGTCGATAACCGGGGAGATTTCCCGAACCAGGGTCTGATTGGGAAAAAGGGGTCGTGGATCTCACGAACGAAAAGATGCTTGAGTACCTGAAAACCCTGCTGTGCCGTCAACGGGGAGTGCAATAAGCCGAAGGTCGACAGAAGAAAGCCGGAAAGACCCGCTGGGAAAATTCGGTCACCCGGCTGGAAGAATTCTGTGGAATCCCGGGAAAGGACGGAGTGCGGATTACAGGCAGCACCTCTTTACCATGAGCCGGACGACCGCAGACTCCTCAGGCCTCAATCACAAACGTGATAACTGCCCGGCTCCTCCGGCCGATCGTTGAAAAGCATCTGGGGCATCATGCCCTTCATCATTTCACCACATGCTCCAAGAGCCTTGATGGTAGGATCCCCTGACATCTCCAGACCAAATTTCATTGCTTGACTCTGGGCTTCGTCACGTTCACCCCTGGCACACAAGGATCTGATTTCGGCTTCCATCTTGCGGGAACGCCGCTCAAGTTTCTGCATCTCTTCCTGATCGATATTTTCCATACAGGACTTCATTCCCTGCATCTGCTGCATCATTTTCTGCATATCCTCTTCACTCATCCCTTGATGGCTCTGGGCAGTGACAACCAAGGGAAGCATCAACAGGACAACGACTGGTACTCTCATAATCTGCTCCGCCGGTCCAGAGACCGGGCGACTCCTGGATCAGGCAAACGGCGAGTTTGCGTTAAAATTTCGATAAATGGTGAGACCACCCAATCCTATCCCCAACTCAGCTGCAGATCACCCAGACCTTCACCGGGGCGCGAGACGGGTCAATGCTGACAGTCAGGACAGAAAAAGCTTGATCGCTGACCGATTCTACTCAGACGAATCGGGCTATCACATTTCAAACAGGGCAATCCTTCGCGGCCATAGACGTTGAGCTGCTGCTTGAAGTAACCGGGCCGCCCATCCTCTCTGACAAAATCCCGCAAAGTGGTGCCGCCCTGCTCGATCGCCTGGCCCAAGACCTGGACCACCGCCCCTTTGAGCTTGAGATAACGGGGCCTGGAAATTCGGCGACAACTGACTCCAGGCCGAATCCCACTCCTGAACAGCGCTTCACTGGCGTAAATATTGCCTACCCCGACCACGATCCGCCCATCCATGATGAACTGCTTCACCGTCACCTTCCGGGATCTGGCGATACGATACAGATACTCCCCACTGAACAGGGAATCGAAAGGTTCCGGCCCCAGACCCCGCAAGAGAGGATGATCCAGTGGTGGCGCATCGGTGAGTAACACAGCCCCGAAGCGTCGTGGATCACGCATCCGCAGACAGATCCCTCCGGACATGGACCAATCGATGTGGTCGTGCACACCAGGGCTTGAATTCGAAGAACCCGTGCTGAATACAGAAAGGCTGCCCGACATGCCCAGGTGCACGATCATGGTCGTCGCGCTATCGGTTCGGAACAGCAGATACTTACCGCGACGTTCCACCGAGGTTATACGCCGCCCCTCGAGACAACCGGGCAGTGTGGGGGATACGGGCCAGCGGAAACGGGGATTCCTCACTTCGACTGAGGTAACCATCCGGCCCGCAATATAGGGTTCTATACCCCGACGGGTGGTCTCCACCTCCGGTAATTCAGGCATAGCCCGCTACTCCATTCAGTGGTCATGAAACCGGAACCACACCGCTGTTTTCACTCCTCAGAAGATTTTCCGACAACTCCGCCGCCAACCCGTTCAGCAAGGGCAGCCCGCACTTTATTCGCCGCTTTGAGACCCACATAGGTAGTGAACTGGTCTATGTTTTCAAATCCCTTATCAAGAGTAAACTGAACCACAGACGCTACCAGTGCCTTGGTCTGGGCTATTTCATCATGGCTTCGCCCACACCCCTGACAGCACGCTCCATCGTGGGTGCAGGCATCCCGACACGGATTGAACTTCATCATATTTTCTCCCGATCAGCGGTCTGGACCGACTGGGCCGCAACCCAGACTCACTCTGCTTGAAGCTTTTCGTACTTGGCCCGGAGCGCTTCTTCGGTTTCCTCATGATCAGGATCTTTGGGTATACAATCTACAGGACAAACCTCTACACACTGCGGGGTATCATAATGTCCGACGCATTCTGTGCAGAGATCCGGGTCGATCTCGTAGATCTCATCTCCCTGGTAAATTGCACCATTGGGACATTCGGGCTCACACACATCGCAGTTAATGCACTCGTCGGTAATAATCAAAGCCATTGCTCGAACTCCTGGTCCTGCCCGCGTTCTTGTCAAGGCAGGTTAAATATCTAAAAAAAACTACGGCCATTGTACCCGAACACAGGCCGCATCATGGAATCAGTGCTTCAACGCCTCATCCACACAGGGATGAACAAACTCCGAAACATCGCCACCGAGGCCCGCAATCTCCCTGACCAGGGTTGATGATATATAGGTGAAGCGCTCCGCCGGCGTCAGAAACACTGTCTCAACGTCCGGGGCCAACTTTCTATTCATCCCCGCCAGCTGGAACTCGTACTCGAAATCGGATACCGCACGTAATCCCCGCAGAATCACCCCCGCGTCGTTTTGCCTGGCGAAATCCACAAGGAGCTGGTCAAATTTCATGATTTTCACACCTCCGATTTCCACCAGCACCTGTTCAGCCAGGTGAACCCTTTCCTTCAAAGTGAATCTGGGTTGTTTACCGGCACTGGCTGCTACAGCAACGATGACGCTGTCAAACAGTTCGGTTGCCCGGCAGATCAGGTCTGTATGGCCATTGGTGATCGGGTCGAAAGTTCCTGGATAGACGGCAATTTTCATTTAGTGGTTCCGATTCAGGTTGGCGGGATGATAATACCGGATCTGGTCAAGTCAAATGATAAAACGCATTCAATGACCAGAATCAACCAGGTCACCCGTTGAAAAACAGAGAATAACAGACCCGACCAGCACGTTTCACATGGGTCTGCTGCCAGATTTTCAGGGGCTTTGACAATACGGCGTCAGAACCTGCTTCGAGATAGATGCTTGCCTCCGGGCTCAGCCACCCCCGTTGCGCCAACAACGCACAGCAGGTATCCAGCGAGTCATCGGCATAGGGAGGATCCGCAAATACGACATTGAATGGCCGGGGTGGGGTATTTTCCAGCCATTCCAGCACCTCCGCCCGCACCACTTCCACCTGTTCCAGTCTCAACAGCGCCGCGTTCTCACGAATCTGTTGAACCACCTGGGTTGAGCGGTCCACCGACACTACACGGGATGCCCCCCGGGAGACGGCTTCCAGCCCCAGGGCTCCACTGCCTGCGAACAGGTCCAGGCAGACCGCTCCGGGGATGATCGGCTGCAGCCAGTTAAACAGCGTCTCTCGAACCGCATCGGGAGTGGGCCTCAGGCCCGGAACCGGCGGAAACCTGAGTTTGCGCCCACGGTGTATCCCACCGATGATCCGAACCAGATTGGTCTGACCGGCTCCGCGGATAACCTCACTCCCCCGACGCCTGGCCATTACCCACCACCACGGTCACAAAACGATCGGGGTGCACCCGGCGAAGAAATGCATCATGTATACCCTTCACGGTAACGGCATCTATCCGCCCGGTAAAAGCATCCAGATAGTCCAGTGGCAACTGGTAAAATCCAATCATTGAAAGATATTCCACGATCTTGCTGTTACTGGAGATCCGCAGGGGAAAACCGCCCGTGATATTCTGCCGGGCCGCGGTCAACTGTTCTTCGGTAGGCCCTTGCTCGATAAATTGCATCAGGGTATCGCCCATAACCTTCAGCGCTTCATCAGCCTTGGCATTCTGGGTTTGTGCACCCATGACAAACGGACCACTACGGCGCATGGGAGAAAAATAGCTGTATACGCTGTACGACAGTCCCCGGTTTTCCCTCACCTCCTCATTCAGAAGTGAAACCAGGCCACCTCCACCCAGGATGTGATTTCCTACATAGAGTTCGAAATAGTCAGGATCTCCCCGATAGAGTCCGGGCTGGCCCATCAGAATATGGCTCTGACTGGAGGGGAACTGGGTTTGGATACGCCGCGCCTGCTTTAGCTCACTGACCGGTTGGAGAGGCGATGCCTTGACCCCCCGGGGTAAATCTCCAACCACCTCCTGAGCCAGACGCTCGGCCTGCTGCCGGTCGAGTGCACCGACGATGGCCACAACTCCGTTTTCCGCCACGTAGTGTTGCTTGTAGAAGGCGACCACCTGATCCCTTGAAATGCTCTCCAGAGATTCCCGGGTACCACCCGGCGGAGTGGCGTAGGGATGATCCCCGAATACCGCCCGGTGGAAGGCTTTACTGGCTACGGTGCCAGGCTTCTGCTCTCCTATTCGAACCGCCGTTAGCATTCCCTTGCGGTTACGTTCCAGGTCGTCTGTTTCGAAGGTCGGGGAAACAAGTACCGCTCTCATCGTTTCCACCGACCTTTCGTAGGCTTGCCGGTCCGTCAGCGTTCGCAATGATACCCAGGCCATATCTCTTAACGAACCGGTATCCAGCTCGGCGCCGACGGCCTCGAGGCGGTCGGCGATCTGATCCGCATTCCAGTCTGCCGCACCGTCAGCGAGCAGACCGCTGGTCAGACTGGCCAGGCCCGCAGAGTCACCATCCCGGGCGCTTCCCGCGTCGAACACCACCCGTATATCCAGCATTGGTAAACCGGGGGCTTCCACGAAAAGCACCCGTGCACCGTTATCGGTGGTCCATTGCTGAATTTCAGGTCCGGCCCATGACTGGGCTCCAGGCAACCCGAAAACCATCAATACAGCGAGTAAAAACCAGCTTTTTCTAGTGAGTCCCATCGTGACCTCCTCTTGAGGCAAGTGGTTTTTTTCCATCCAGAGGAAGGGGATCGAGAACCGCGACTGTCAGATTGTCCTCGGTCAGATATTTCTGCGCCACCTGGCTTATCTGCTGCGGGGTGACCTTTTTGATGCGCTCCGCGTATTCATCGATCAAACGCCAGTCCAGACCGATGGTCTCGAGGGTACCGATCTGCATCGCCTGATAAAACACCGAATCCAGCTCGTAGACTTTACCCGCCACCACCTGGGCGCGCACCCGGCTCAGTTCCTCTGCACTGACCGGCTCCTTCTTGAGCCGGTCAGCCTCCTCCCGCAACGCCCGCTCCACCTCCTCTATATCGTGGCCCGGCGCCGGAGCCCCATCCATGAGCAACATACCGGGCAGACGGGCAAAGGCACTGTAACTGGCTCCGGCGGATACTGCGATCTCCTCCCCTCTAACCAGACGACGGGTCAGTCGTGCGCTGCTGCCACCATCCAGAATCGAGGTCAGAATATCCAGCGCATAAGGCTCCCACTCCTGATCTGCATGTCCGACCACCGGTGTCTTGTAGCCCATGATCAGATAGGGTTCACGGGCAGGAGCACGGACGCTGACCCGGGTTTCGCCCCGCTGAGGGGGTTCGATCCGGGGTTTCTGAGCGGGAATATTCTCCGGCTTGAGAGGACCGAAGTACTTTTCAGCGAGTTTCAACACAGCAGCCGGATCAACGTCACCCACGACAACGAGCGTTGCATTGTTGGGGGCGTACCATAGCTGGTACCAGCGACGCAGATCATCTACCGACATATTCTCCAGGTCACTCATCCAGCCGATAATGGGGTGGGAATAGGGTAGATTGCGATAAGCAACGGCCAGCAACTGCTCGTACGTCAGGGACGTCGGCTTGTCCTCGGTGCGCATGCGCCGCTCCTCTTTGACCACCTCGATCTCTTTCCTGAACTCCTCTTCAGGCAGCGTCAAATGACGCATACGATCAGCTTCCAGTTCGAAGGCAATCTCCAGCCTGTCCCGGGACAGTGTCTGGAAATAGGCCGTGTAATCACGCCCGGTGAAGGCATTTTCCCTCCCCCCGTTGGCAGCGATTATCCGCGAAAACTGACCCGGAGGATGGTTCGGTGTACCTTTGAACATCATGTGCTCCAGGACGTGGGATACCCCGGTGGTGCCAGCAGGCTCGTAAGAGGATCCCACTTTATACCAGACCTGAGTGACGACGATCGGAGCCCGGTGATCCTCTTTTACGATGACCTTCAATCTGTTATCCAGTGCGAACTCATGCACCGGTCCCTCAGCCCAGGCTGAGAACACTACAGCCGGCAGTACTACCATCAAAATACTTCTTATCATTAAATTACTCCGCATCCGTCCGTTGGGATAGGTTGAAACCGCGCAAAATGTTAGGATTCCGGCTCGACATGAGAGGGCCGATTCTTTCAGACCCCGCCCCCCATGTCTAAAGTTAATCTTCGATCTAGAGACAAGACGGCGCCCCATGGGTTCCATGGCGCCCTGGAACTATCGCATATGCGCGGATTCGGAAAACAGAAAAAAGACCCTGGCAGCGGGGAGGCATCATCGGAAGAACAACCCGATAAGAAGGGGTTTTATTCCCGCCTGAAAGTGCGGCTGGAGAAAACCCGCAAAACCTTTTCGGGTGGCCTCACCAACCTGATGCTTGGGAGGAAAAACATCGATGAGGATTTGCTCGAGGATCTGGAGACTCTGCTGGTAACCGCAGATGTGGGCATGGATGTCACCTCCAGAATCACCGAGCTTCTGGCCTGGATGGTCAAACGCAAAGAGCTGTCTGACCCGGAAGCACTGATCCGGATTCTCAAAGCCCAACTGCTGGAGATCCTGCAGCGCAGCGAAAAACCGGTACGCCCGGCCGCAGAGGGAAAACCCCAGGTCATCATGATGGTGGGGGTCAACGGGGCAGGCAAGACCACAACTATCGGAAAACTGGCCAAACGCCTCAAAGCAGAGGGCCAAAGCGTCATGCTGGCGGCTGGGGACACATTTCGTGCGGCCGCTGTTGAACAGCTGCAGACATGGGGTGAGCGCAACGACATTCCGGTGATTGCCCAGCAAAGCGGTGCCGACTCGGCATCGGTTATATTCGATGCGCTGCAGGCAGCAACCGCCCGGAATATGGATGTACTGATTGCCGACACGGCAGGGCGACTTCACACCAAGAGTAACCTCATGGACGAACTCTCAAAAATATCCCGGGTACAGAAAAAAATTGACCCGGATTCCCCCCATGAAGTGATGCTCGTGATCGATGCAAGCACCGGGCAGAACGCGCTGAACCAGGCTCGGCAGTTCCACGAGTCGGTAGGAATTACCGGCATCGTCCTCACCAAACTGGACGGCACCGCCAAAGGTGGAATCGTTTTTGCCATCGCCCACAGGCTGGGAATACCCATCCGCTTCATTGGAGTGGGAGAAGCAATTGAGGATCTGCGGCCTTTCTACCCTGAAGAATTTGTGGATGCACTGTTCGAACAATAGGGATCGGGGACATTTCCCGACAAGTACAGATGATTTCATTCGATAACGTCTCCAAGAGCTATCCGGGCGGGCACAAGGGACTGAGCAACGTCAGCTTCCATATCGAGCCGGGTGAGATGGTGTTTCTGACCGGTCACTCGGGTGCCGGTAAGAGTACCCTCCTGAAACTCATCGGGTTACTGGAGCGCAGCAGCCGGGGGCAGGTACGGGTGGGCGGCAGAAATCTGACCCGGCTGAAGAAACGGGAAATACCCTATCATCGCCGGGAAGTCGGCATGATTTTCCAGGACCACAGACTGCTGCATGACAGAACAGTATTCGACAACGTGGCCATGCCCATGATCGTTGCAGGTTTAGGGCATGCTGAAACGAGCCGAAGGGTCAGGGCCGCGCTGGACAAGGTAGGGTTGCTGCGCAAGGAAAAGGCCTATCCGGTGACCCTGTCCGGCGGCGAACAACAGCGTGTAGGTATTGCCCGTGCCGTGGTCAGCAAACCCCCTGTGGTACTCGCCGACGAACCCACAGGAAACCTGGATCCGGAACTCTCCCGGGAAATCATCGACCTGTTCGGCCAGTTCAACCAGGTCGGCGTCACCCTGCTGATCGCCACCCACGACCTGGAATTGATCAGCCGGCTGAACAAGCGCACCCTGGTCCTTGACCAGGCACAGCTGAGCCAGGACAGGCCTGCCACGTCATGATCCTGGAGAGACGTCGTAAAAAATCCGCCAAGATGAGCCGCAGAAACCGTGTGCAGCTCCACACCTGGCTGGCGCGCCATCTTCAGGTAGCGCTCTCCAGCCTGGGCCGATATGTCCGTGCGCCGCTCTCATCGTTGATGACAACCGCGGTGATTGGAATAGCCATCGCTTTGCCCACCGGACTGCATCTGCTGCTGGAAAACATCCAGGAACTGGGTGGCAGCTGGGATGGAACCGCTACTATTTCACTTTTTCTGCATCAGGAAGCCTCTCACGAAGCAGCGGCGGGCCTGGCCCGGCAGTTGAACCTGAAACCGGGAATCACCCATGTCAGCCTGATCGACAAAAACCAGGCACTGCAGGAGTTTCAGCGCCTGAGCGGTTTTGCCGATGCCCTTGAGGCACTGGGAGAAAATCCGCTTCCGGAGGTCATCGTGGTGGAGCCCGCCAGCGACCGAAATACCCCCGAAGCGGCCCGGACCCTTCTTACAGAGCTGCAAAACATGCCCCTGGTGGCACTGGCCCAACTGGATCTACAGTGGGTGCAGCGTTTTCATGCCATCACAGATATAGCACGGCGCACAGTAGCGGTGCTTGCCTCCCTGCTGAGCCTGGCGGTGTTGCTGATCGTGGTCAATACCATTCGGCTGGAAATTCAGAATCGCCACTCGGAAATCGAAATCATTAAACTGATTGGGGGAACCAACGCATTCATTCGCCGGCCCTTCCTTTATGCAGGTATCTGGTATGGCCTGTTTGGCGGCGTTCTGGCCTGGGTTCTGGTGACCCTGGCAATCGGTTTGCTCGATTCGCCGGTTGACAAACTGGCCGGTCTCTACAATAGCGCCTTTGTGCTTTCCGGACCGGATTTCCACACGGTAGTGGCCCTGATCGGAGGCAGTACGCTGCTGGGTCTCGCAGGATCCTGGGTCGCCGTAGGCCGACACCTCCACGAAATTGAACCCCAATGATCAGCGACCTTCCCGTCCCTGTCTTTCAGCCGGACTCCCCTGACAAACTGCCCCGGCCATCCTGAAACCAACGGCAGCAAGTACCGTGCGAACCGGGAGCATGGGAAGAGAGGGGGTCAACTCCGCTCCATCCGGTACATCCCCCGTTTGAATTCAGACCCGAAAAAACCCCGCTGGCCCGGAACTTTCCGCCCCTTCAGGACTCTCAGAGTGTGGCCGCTGAAAATACTGGCACTCACCAATCGAGAGTGCTAATATTATATCGGAGTAATTTAGTGGGATTTAATGAATGAGCAACGAACTTGCAATCAGAAATAACCTGCCGACAGGCAATATCGAGTCATACATCAGTGCTATTTACCAGCTACCGATGCTCACCGCTGAGGAAGAGCACGATCTGGCCGTCAGCCTGCGTGACGATAATGATATGGAGGCCGCCCGCCAGCTGGTGATGTCCCACCTCCGGTTCGTGGTAAAGATTGCCCGCGGGTACTCAGGATACGGACTGGCATTGCCCGACCTCATCCAGGAGGGAACCGTGGGACTGATGAAAGCGGTCAAACGGTTCAACCCGGATATCGGCGTAAGGCTGGTGTCTTTCGCGGTGCACTGGATCAAGGCGGAAATCCACGAATTCGTGCTCCGTAATTGGCGTATTGTCAAAGTAGCCACGACGAAATCCCAGAGAAAACTGTTTTTTAACCTGCGAAGCTCGAAGAAACGCCTGGGCTGGTTCACCCGGCAGGAAGTCGAAGATGTGGCCGAAGCGCTGGGCGTAAAACCGGAAACCGTGGTGGAGATGGAGTCACGCCTGGGCAATCACGATCTTGGCTTCGATACCGGAACCGGCCCGGACGGTGGTGACAGGGCACCCTCCGCACCCTCCGCGTATCTGCCTGACATGCGGATGGAACCGGCCACCTGCCTGGAAAGGCAGGATACCGAGGAAAGTGAGAAAAGCCAGCTTTACGCGGCTCTCGAAGGACTGGATGAGCGCAGCCGGGCGATATTGGAAGCACGCTGGCTGTCGGAGAAAAAAGCCACCCTTCACGAGCTGGCAAAACGGTATGGCGTATCGGCGGAACGTATCCGCCAGGTGGAAAAAACCGCGATGAACAAAATAAAAAGCCAGTTGATGCTCACTGCATGATCTCCGGCCCGAGGGAATAGCAAGGGACCTGCACCGCGCAGTTGCAGCGTGCGTTTCTCAGGCACAGACAAACCCTGACACAGAATAAGGCCCCGTATTCCGGGGCTTTTCCTGTTTCAGGGCACCCCCGATCCTGGAACGAAAACCGGCCCGGAACAGCGGGGGAAACAGCCGGGTATTGAGCCCGTTACCCCTGTCAATCTTACGCTTCCAACGTCAAACAACCGGGCTTTCTGGGATAATCGCTTTGCTCAGGTCACAATTCCCTTTAAAATCCCTGTTTTATTTTGGCAGGACAACTGGGAAAGAGATTAGTTTCCTTCCCGAAAACCCTGCTCAAGCCGGTTGGGAATGCCGGTTGACGCCTGATTATCAACAGGCACGAGGCCGGTCATGAAGCCGGCGGTATACAAGAAAATAACGAGACATAACTCGCTGAAACAGAAGAGAGGATAACCCCATGAACATTCGCAAAACCTTGTCCACGATAGCTGCCGGCATTCTGCTTAGCCTGGCAGCCGGACAGACAGTGGCAGCTGATTCCATCAAGATAGGTAGTTTTCTGGCGGTCACCGGAGGGGCCTCCTTCCTGGGAGATCCGGAACTCAAGACCCTGCAACTGTACATTGGGGAGATCAATGCCGGCGGCGGTGTCAATGGAAAGCAGATAGAGCTGGTCCACTACGATACCGGCGGCAACCCAAAGAAATCCGTCAGCTTTGCCAAACGATTGATCCAAAAGGATAAAGTGGACTTGATTATCGGTGGCTCCACCTCGGGTTCCACCCTGGCCGTCATGCCCCTGGTAGATAAGGCAGGCATGCCCTTCATCTCTCTGGCAGGCTCGGTCAAAATCATCAAACCGGTCAAACGCTGGACCTTCAAGATGCCCCACACCGATGCCATGGCGGCCGCAAAGATATTCGGCGATATGAAACGGCGCGGTATCTCCAAGGTAGCGCTCATCAGCGGCAGCGGCGGCTTTGGTAAGTCAGGTCGGACCCAGAGCCTGGCGCTGGCCCCCCAGTACGGCATCGAAATTGTATCCGACGAGTCCTACGGTAAGAAAGATACGGATATGACCGCTCAGCTGACCAAAATACGGGATACCGATGCCCAGGCAATCCTTAACTTTGGATTCGGGACCGGTCCTGCCATCGTAACCAAGAACGTACGCCAACTCGGCATCACGCTTCCGCTCTATCAGTCCCATGGGGTGGCCTCCAAAAAATACATCGATCTGGCGGGTGATTCGGCAGAAGGCGTGCGCCTGCCTGCCGCTGCTCTCCTGGTGGCTGAGATGCTGCCGGACACGGATCCCCAGAAACCGGTACTGCTCGACTACAAACGTAAATTCGAGGCAAAATTCGGCCCCGTCTCCACCTTCGGCGGTCATGCCTACGACGGGCTGCACATCGCCCTGGAAGCCATCGACCGTGCGGGTTCGACCGACAAAGAGAAAGTACGGGACCAGATCGAGAAAACCCAGGGATTCATTGGAACCGGTGGTGTCTACAACATGAGCCCCCGGGACCACCTTGGGCTGAGCCTCGATGCATTCAAAATGCTTGAGATCAAAAACGGTGACTGGACCATCGTCCAGTAAGCAGGCACATACCGCAGGAGCGGGGGATCCCGCTCCTACGAGGCTACCGAACCCATGTTGGACCAGATCCTTCAATTTGTACTCACCGGGATAACCGTGGGCGCCACCTATGCCCTGGTCGCCCTGGGATTTTCCATCATTTACAACGCCTCGGACGTGGTGAATTTCGCCCAGGGTGAGTTCGTGATGATAGGTGCAATGAGTGCCATCGCGATGTCCGCGGGGGAAAACGGCCTGTCCCCATTCCTCGCTCTGCCCCTGGCCATTCTGTTGACCATCGGGGTGGGCATCATGCTGCAGCGATTTGCGATCGCGCCTGCGAAGGGCGCTTCGGTGGTGACCACCATCATCATCACTATCGGTGCCTCCATCTTTCTCCGGGGTGTGGCACTGCTGCTGTGGGGCAAAGATATCTTCGCGCTACCCCATTTCTCAGGGGAACAACCCATTCATATTGGTAATGCCACGCTTCTGCCCCAGAATCTATGGGTTATGGGGGGGGCTGCCCTGCTGGTCATCGGTGTGCACTGGTTTTTTAACCATACCCACCAGGGCAAGGCGATTCTGGCCTGCTCCTGCAATCGCACCGCTGCCCAGCTGGTGGGAATCAACGTGGGTAAGATGATGATGATTGCCTACGGGCTGTCTGCATTTCTGGGGGCGATGGCCGGCCTTCTGGTGACTCCCATCACGTTCACTTCCTATGATGCGGGTGTCATGCTGGGACTCAAGGGGTTTTCCGCCGCCATACTCGGTGGTTTCGGCAATCCCATGGGGGCTGTTGCCGGCGGGGTGCTTCTGGGATTGATCGAATCCCTGTCAGCCGGATTGATATCTTCCGGCTACAAAGATGCCATCGGCTTCATCATCCTTCTGCTGGTACTTTTTTTCCGTCCCAGCGGGCTGTTTGGTAAAGCCACGGCGGAGCGGGTATGAAACGACTTTCCGGATTCTACCTGCTGGCGGCCCTGGTCGTGCTGCTTCCGATCATTTTCCCGGATAATTACTACGTCACCGTGGTCGGGGTCACAGCCCTGCTCCACGCTATTCTGGCGGTCGGGCTCAATCTGCTGATGGGCTATGCGGGCCAGATCTCCCTTGGACACGCCGCCTTCTTCGGTATCGGCGCCTACACTTCGGCCATTCTCACCACACGCTATGGCTGGGATCCCTGGGCTGCCATTGTGGTGGGCATCGCTTTGACCGGCTCGATCGCATTTCTGGTCTCACGTCCCATCCTGCGCCTGAAAGGACATTATCTTGCCATGGCGACCCTCGGCCTGGGCATCATCGCCAACATCGTACTGGTGCAGGCCGGCGATTTTACCGGTGGACCGGACGGACTCGGCGATATCCCGACCCTGTCTCTTTTCGGCTGGGCACTGGATACCGACCTGCGATGGTACTGGGTCATGGGAGCGACCATGCTGGGAACAGTCTGGATAGCACTCAACATTATCGATTCCCGCAGTGGACGGGCCCTGCGTGCACTCCACGGTTCAGAAGTGGCTGCAGAAATGATGGGGATCAATACCACCGCGACCAAAACCGGGGTATTCGTTCTGGCAGCGTTGACCGCTTCCCTGGCCGGCAGTCTCTTCTCCCACCAGCAGTCCTTCATCAGCCCGGATTCCTTCAGCTTTTTCTTCTCTATCGAACTGGTGACCATGGTCGTGCTCGGCGGTATGGCTTCAACCTATGGCGCGGTGTTCGGAGCCGTTGTGCTCACTTTCCTGCCGGAATTGCTGGTGGTATTCGAGGACTTCGAAGTGATGATATTCGGAGCAATCCTCATGTTGATGATGATCTTTCTCCCCCAGGGCATATTTGTCGGACTGCAGACGCCGTTTCGGCGCCGGCTGACCCGACGGGAATCGCCGATCGCGGATACCCCGGGCGAATGACGACCATGAAGCTACTGGAAGTCGAAGAGTTGACCAAGTCATTCGGTGGCGTCACCGCCATAGCCGGACTCAGCTTCGATGTGCCTCCCGGCAACGTCTACTCGGTCATCGGCCCCAATGGCGCCGGTAAGACCACCCTTTTCAATATGCTCTCGGGTATTTACCAGCCGGACGAAGGAGCCATCCGATTCCAGAGCAACGATATTGTCGGTATCCAGCCCCATCAGGTAGCTGCCCTGGGGGTCTCACGTACCTTTCAGAATTTGCAGATGTTTTTCAACATGAGCGTGCTGGACAACGTCATGGTGGGTTGCCATTTACGCACCCGTACCGGACTTCTGAGTGCCGCGCTGCGGCTGCCGGGGGTTAAAAGAGAAGAGCGGGAGTCCCGGGAGTGGGCACGCCAGGCGCTGGCCATGTGCAGTCTGGACCGATACATAGGCCACGAGGCCGGCTCGCTTCCTTACGGCGTACTGAAACGTCTCGAAATTGCCCGCGCTCTGGCGGTGCAACCCAAACTGCTGCTGATGGATGAACCGGCGGCGGGCCTCAATGACACCGAGACGATGGAAATGCAGGCCCTCATCCGGCGCATCTGCGAGGCGGGTATCACCGTGCTGCTCGTAGAACACAACATGGGACTGGTGATGCAGGTATCCGACCGGATTCTGGTACTCGATTACGGCAGCCGTCTGGCAGAAGGAACACCCACCGAAATTCAGAAAGACCGAAAGGTGGTGGAAGCCTACCTGGGCGGTGAGGTGAAGTATGCCATGTAACGAACCGCTGCTGAGCATAGAGAACCTGTCCACCCGATACGGACCAATACAGGCACTGCATCAGGTGTCACTGGAGGTAAACCAGGGAGAACTGGTGGCCATGGTCGGTGCCAACGGTGCAGGAAAGACTACACTGCTTCACACGGTTTCGGGAATACTCCCTCCCAGCGGTGGAGAAATTACATTTGATGGCCAGCCCATCACCCGAATGGCCTCCCACCGTATCGTTGGGGCCGGTATCTGCCACGTTCCGGAAGGACGACAGGTATTTCCCCCCTTGAGCGTGGATGACAATCTCAGGCTGGGAGCTCACGCTGTCCGCGGTGAAAAAGAGTGGGTGGAATCCACCCTGGGCGAAATCTATGAACTGTTCCCGATTTTACGGGAAAGAGCTAAACAGACCGCAGGGACCCTTTCCGGTGGACAACAACAGATGCTGGCCATCGGTCGCGCTCTGCTGGGACGCCCCCGCCTGCTGCTGCTGGATGAGCCCTCGATGGGGTTGGCCCCACTACTCGTCGAAGAGATATTCCGAGTGATCCAGGGACTGAACGAAAGGGGGGTCACCATTTTGCTGGTAGAGCAGAATGCCCGGGCCGCCCTCGGTATTGCCGATAGGGGATACGTGCTTGAAACAGGCCGCGTGGTGCTCTCCGCCAGCGCAGAAGAGTTGCTTGCGGACGAAGCGGTACGTAAAGCCTACCTCGGCTACTGACGCTATAATCAACCCCCTGACGCTGGCCACTGACAAAGAAAACCAGGATATCAAAATGTACGTTTCCCAAATCATGTCGCACCCGGTGGATACGACGACCCCATCCACGAAACTCCCCCATGCCGCAAAGGTGATGGCAGAAAAGAAACGCCGCTTTCTTCCCGTAGTCGATGGGAACAACCAGCTGCTGGGGCTTTTCAGTCATAAAGAACTGGCACGTTCAGCACCTTCCGATATCACCACCCTGTCGGTGGGAGAGGTCAACTACCTCACTTCCAGAATCACTATCGATCAGGTAATGGCGAAACACCCGGTAACCTGCTCTCCTGACACCCTGGTGGAGGAAGCCGGGCAGATGATGCGCCAGCACAAGGTAGGGGCTCTCCCGGTTCTGGAGCAAAAAAAACTGGTGGGTATCGTCACCGAGGATGACATACTGGATTTTCTGCTGGAGATTACCGGCTCGAACCTGGTCGATACGACTCGAATCGCGATCCACTTGCCCGACGAAACCGGGGCCCTCAGCCAGTTGATGAAAAAGATCAATGAATACGGGGGGTATATCGCCACCGTGGTTTCACCGGTTTCACCCGATGAAACCGGGATGCGTATTGCTATCATCCGCTACCGCGCCGAAAACCCTGAAAAGCTGGATGATCACCTCGAGGAACTGGGCTACGACCTGATCACAGAGAAACTTCCGGGACAATAGTTTTAATCTGAACCATGCCAGACGATCCTTCACAGGCAACCGAAATCGGTCAATGGATGCAGCGGGAAGACCGGTTTGCCAACCTGCTCGGCATGCAGCTCGAAGCGGTGGAACCGGGGTTTTGCCGGGTAACCATGGAAGTTACCGAAAATATGCTCAACGCCGTGGGCATGACCCACGGTGGGGTCACCTTCAGCCTGGCGGATTTTGCTTTCGCCGTGGCGTCCAACTCCCACGGTAAAGTGGCGGTGGCCCTTTCGGCACAGATCAATTTCCCCGCTGCCAGCCGGGTGGGAGACATTCTGACCGCCGTGGCCAGGGAACAGAGCCGTACGGGTCGAACCGGTCTGTATAATATCGAGGTGAAAGCCGGGGAAGATAAGCTGGTCGGTTTTTTTACCGGCACCGTCTACAGGCGTTCGGATACCCTGTCGGATTGGATCAACAGGGAAAAGACATGATTCCGCATAACGACTCGGATGCCCTATCGAACTCGACTAACGGGGAGAAGATATGATTCCGCATAACGATTCGGATGCCCTAACGAACTCGACTAACGGGGAGAAGACATGATTCTGCACGGCGACATAGAGACCCTGCCTAGAGAAGACCTCCAGGCACTGCAACTGCAACGTCTGCGCGCAACCGTCGAGCGTTGCTATCACACCATTGGCTTCTATCGCGATGCCATGAATGACCTGGGGGTTAAACCCCACCACATCAAGACGCTGGCCGATGTAAAGCTGCTCCCCTATACCAAGAAAGAACACCTTCGGGAGAACTACCCCTTCGGACTTTTCGCAGTTCCTCCCGAGCAGGTCGTGCGGGTGCATGCGTCATCGGGCACAACCGGTAAACCGACCGTGGTCGGGTATACCCGGCGGGATATCCGAACCTGGGCGCAACTGGTCGCCCGCTGCCTCGCAGCGTCGGGATTACGGTCGGGAGACCGTCTGCACAACGCGTACGGGTACGGTCTGTTCACCGGGGGCCTGGGCCTTCACTACGGGGGGGAGGAGCTGGGAGTCATGGTGACCCCCATGTCCGGAGGACAGACCCAGAAACAGATTATGCTGCTCCAGGACTTCGCACCCACTGGTATCAGCTGCACTCCCTCCTATGCCCTCAATCTGGCTGAAGAGGCCGAAGCGATGGGTGTAGACATCCGCAAGCTACCGCTCAAAGTAGGTATCCACGGCGCTGAACCCTGGACCGAAGAGATGCGCTACGAGCTGGAATCCCGCCTTGGGATCGACGCTATCGATATTTACGGGCTCTCCGAAGTTATCGGCCCGGGAGTGGGCAACGAGTGTATCGAAGCCAAGAGCGGCCTCCATATCTGGGAAGACCACTTCCTGGTGGAATGCGTCGATGTGGATACCGGTAAACCGCTGCCATATGGGGAAGAGGGGGAAATCGTCTTTACCTCCCTGACCAAAGAAGCGTTCCCGATCATTCGATATCGTACCCGGGACATCTCTGTATTGAACCCGGCTCCCTGTAAATGCGGGCGCACCCACGTACGAATGCAGCGCATCACCGGACGCAGTGATGACATGCTCATTATCAGGGGAGTCAATGTATTCCCATCCCAGGTCGAGTCGGTACTCATGCAAACCGAGACCCTGTCGCCCTTCTATCAGATCCAGATCTATCGCGAGGGAAGCCTGGACACCATGCATATCAACGTGGAGGCCAGCCCGCCTCTGATGGAACAACCCCAGGAACACCGGGATAAAATTGCCGCGAAAGTGGTGAGGGATGTTAAGGATTTTATCGGGGTGAGCTGCCGGGTGAACATCCTGGGTGTGGGTGAGGTACCCCGTTCCCAGGGCAAGGCGGTGCGCGTCGTCGATCACCGGTAAGGCCCGGTAAACCCCAACATCAGACTAGTTACGAGGAGAATTGGATAGTGAATGCGGTAACCCCCCTCCCGGCAGCCGGCCGGCGTTTCATGTCAGGCAACGAAGCGGTGGCTCGAGGAGCCTGGGAGGCCGGCTGCAGAGTTGCAGCCGCTTATCCCGGCACACCTTCCACTGAAATCCTGGAATATGCCTCTCAGTACCCCGAGATGTACTCGGAGTGGTCGGTTAACGAGAAGGTCTCCCTCGAGGTGGCTATCGGTTCATCCCTGGCCGGCAGCCGTGCCTTCTGCGCAATGAAACATGTGGGCCTCAACGTCGCTTCAGACGCCCTCATGACTCAGACAGTGGTCGGTGTCGGCGCCGGACTGGTGATCGCGGTCGCTGACGACGTGGGACTTTCCTCCTCCCAGAACGAACAGGATTCCCGATTCTGGGGGCGATTTGCCCACGTTCCCGTTCTGGAACCTTCCGACGCCCAGGAAGCCTACGAATACACCAAGCTGGCCTTCGGGCTGTCCGAACAGTTTGGAACGCCGGTCATCCTGCGTTTAACGACCCGCATCTGCCATGTAAAAGGTGTCGTAGTGGGGGGTGAACGCAAAGAGTTCTGCCTGGAGCAGGGTTTTCAGAAAGACCCGGCCAAATACGTCATGGTCCCGGGAAATGCCAAGAAACGTATCCCTTTGATGTTCGAGCGAGAGGAAAGACTGCTCAAACTCAGCGAGAGCAGCGAACTCAACAGTACCCTGGACGGAGAAGACAAACGCATCGGGTATGTCACCAGCGGCCCCGCTTTCATGCATGTCAGGGAGGCTTTCCCAGATTCACCGGTACTGAAACTCGGGCTCAGCCATCCGGCACCCATCGAGTTGATCCGACACTTTGCGTCCGGGGTCGATCAGTTGGTCGTCGTGGAAGAAGTGGATCCGCTGCTGGAAACAGAACTGAAGGCGGCAGGCATCCCGGTTATCGGCAAAGAGGCCTTACCCAGAGAAGGTGAACTGGCCCCTCATGTATTGCGTCCGGCGATTGCCGGCATCCTGGGTGAAGAGGTCGTTGCCGAAGAGGCACCCGGCAAGAAAGCAGCCCTGGTCCCAGCGGTGAGGATCGATGCCAACATCGGCAAAAACGTCTTTCCCCGCCCCCCCACCATGTGCGTCGCCTGCCCCCACCTGGGCATCTACTATTGTCTATCCAAGATCCGCAATACCAGCATCTCCGGTGATATAGGCTGCTACACCCTGGGCGCCGGGCACCCCTGGAATGCCCTGGACACCACCATCTGTATGGGTGCTTCCATGGGTGTCGCACTCGGCCTGGACAAAGGACGGGTGGAAGCGGATGCCAACAAGCGGGTCATCGCGGTCCTTGGCGACTCGACCTTCATGCACATGGGTATGCAGGGGCTGCTTAATATCACCTACAACCGGGGCAATGTCACGATTCTGCTGCTGGACAACCGAACCGTGGGCATGACCGGTGGCCAGGACAACCCCGGCAGCGGCCGGGATATTCATGGAGAAACCTCGCCCCAGGTGGATTTCCGCAAGCTATGTGAGGCGCTGGGAGTCAAATCCGAACGTATCCATGTGGTAAACCCCTATGAACTGCCTACCCTGTTCAAGGCACTGCGTGAGGAGGTTAAGGTTCCGGACACCTCGGTGATCATTACCGACCAGCCCTGCGTTCTGGTGGACTTCTATAAAGTCAAACCTCCTTACATGGTTGAGGACGACAAGTGCACGGGCTGTAAAAACTGCCTCGACATCGGTTGCCCCGCCATTTACGTCACGCGCAGGGAAACCGTGGTAAAACCCAACGGTAAGGAAAAGGAACTGGCCTTCGTGCGTATCGACAGCCAGGCCTGTACCGGCTGCGATCTCTGTCCCAAGACCTGTGGTCCGGATGCCATACTGCCAGTGGAACAGTTCACCCGTAACTGAATACGATCAGTTCGAAATCAAACATGAGTGGACGGAAAAATCCTGTTGCTGGCGGTGAGAAAGCCGGGTGCGGACGGTGTTCCCAGAGCCTGCCCACCACCGCTTTCAACAGGATAAACAAAGCATGCGTGTGGTTTCCTGTCCATTCCCGGCTTTTATCATCCCAAATCAAATAGCGAGTCTGACTTGTCCAATCAAATCACTACCAACATCCTGGTCTCCGGCATCGGTGGCCAGGGTGTCATGACTGCCGCTGAGATTCTCTCTCAAGCGGCGCTCTTCCAGGGTTACGACGTCAAAAAAACCGAGGTGGCCGGAATGGCGCAACGGGGTGGTGTCGTAACATCCCACGTACGCTTCGGTGAGCAGGTATTGTCACCCGCCATTCCACCGGGAGAGGCTGATATACTAGTTGGATTTGAACCAGCCGAAGCACTGCGCTGGTGCTCTCATCTCAAACCTGGCGGAGTCGCCATGGTCAACCGGTTGAGGCAGGAACCTCCTGTCGTCACCCTGGGGCTTTACGACTATCCGGATGAACCCGTCGAACAGATTCGCCAGGCCGGTATTGATGTTCACGCTTTCGATGCCGGCGCGATTGCCCGTGAATTAGGGAATGCGAAGCTGGTCAATACGGTGATGCTTGGGGCGATCTCAAAATACCTGCCCTTTCCCGGCGATGCCCTGAAAGACGCCATTCTCGACCGTTTCCGGGCCAACAAACCGAAACTGGTTGGGATCAACGAAAAGGCATTCGAAGCGGGCCGCGATGCGGAAGCTAATAACTAGTTACTTAGTTTCAAGTTTCAAGTTTCAAGTTTCAAGTTTCAAGTTTCAAGTTTCAAGTTTCAAGTTTCAAGTTTCAAGTTTCAAGTTTCAAGTTTCAAGTTTCAAGTTTCAAGTTTCAAGT
>JAAELC010000372.1 GCA_024227135.1 Gammaproteobacteria bacterium | reverse complement strand
CCGCAGGAGAGCAAATTGCCCAAATTCATATGCTAATGGTTGATGGTCAGTATGGATTTAATATTCAGGTCACAGTTGAAGCTGAGGGCGAATTGGGAGAGGTAGCGGGATATCTGCTTAGCGTTGCCAGCTCTTCGTTATGGACACCCAGGCTGTGTGAGGCGGGTATTGCCTTCTAGCTCATCTAGCAACCAGCGGTAGCGGAATCGCCGCGGTCTGCTTTACCTCCTCCATCACAAAATAGGTGTGCGTCTGCATAATGCCTGGCAGGGCGGTAAGCTCTTTGCCCAGAAACTGTCGATAGGCCGCCATGTCTGAAAACCGCAGCTTCAGCAGATAATCAAACCCACCCGCGACCATATGGCACTCCTGTACCTGGTCCAGTGGAGTGAGCGCTTCGGTGAAGCGGGCGAAGATGTCGGGGGTGGTGCGGTCTAGCGAGACCTGTACAAAGACCAGCAAACCCGCGTGGAGCTGGTCGGCATTGAGCTCGGCATGATACCCATTGATAAAGCCATTTTTTTCCAACCGTTTGACTCGCTCCAGGCAGGGCGTGGGGCTCAGGTTAACGCGCTTTGATAACGCGACGTTGGATATCCGGCCGCTTTTTTGCAGTTCGGACAGAATTCGGAGATCAGTCCTATCTAGAGAGGTATTACTAGCATAATCAACCATATTATCGTTTATCAGTAGATATTCATCTGTGATTAAAGGGATTATAGCGAAATATTCTGCTGCTTTCTTGCTAGCATGAACGCATCACAACATGCTTTTGTTATTGCCATGAATTACACACCCCCTTTTGGTTCAGATCAGCTACTTCGAACCGAGATTCAAACTCAATACCTGGCAGATGAGACGACGGTGGTAGACGGCCTGCTACGAGCGTTAAGCCGATCTGAAGCGCAGACAATACAAATCGAAAAACAGGCTGAATCGTTGGTCAGATTTTTACGCGAAGAGAGTGCTTCGGCAGGCTTGATTGACAGCTTTCTGCAGGAATTCACCCTGTCGAGCCAGGAGGGGATTGTGTTGATGTGCCTGGCAGAGGCACTGCTGCGGATACCGGATGCCGAGACCGCCGATGCCCTGATTCGAGACAAGCTCACCACCGGAGACTGGGAAGCACATCTTGGCAAGAGTGACTCACTGCTGGTTAACGCCTCTACCTGGGGGCTGTTACTGACTGGGCGCTGGGTGGGAATGGATGACGACAAAAGCCAAGACCCGTACGGATTTATCAAGCGACTGGTCTCAAAAAGTGGTGAGCCCGCTATTCGTCAGGCAGTGCGACAGGCGATGAAGATCATGGGGCATCAGTTTGTGCTGGCAGAGTCGATTGAAGCGGCAGTGGACAAAGCTAAACGTGCCGAAAAACAGGGCTTTAGTTACTCCTTCGATATGCTGGGTGAAGCCGCACGTACCGACGCTGATGCCAGGGCCTACGAGCAGGCTTACCACCACGCGATCAGTATTCTGGCTACCCGGGCAGACTCAGACGAGCCTGCTGAGAACCCAGGGATTTCTGTCAAGCTAAGCGCACTCCATCCGCGCTAT
>JAAELC010000371.1 GCA_024227135.1 Gammaproteobacteria bacterium | reverse complement strand
GAGTCTCCGTACTCAAGTCCCGTCTGCCTAAAGCTCAGCCAGCAGGGCAGTAGTGAAATCTGAGGGCAAACCCGGTAACGGAAGTCTGAAGCCAGGTGAATCAAGAATGCAGGGTCAGCATTGAGCCCCGGTGCGCCGGTCAAAATCGGTAGGAAGGAGAGGAAGAAAAAGCCTTACAGTGAAGACATAGCCAGTTACACTGGACCCGAGTCATGCATACATATCGGTAACGATATGTATGAAGCGTTGACAGGGGTTCATGTGGGCCAGGTATTGAACCGCGAAAACAATACTTACTCTGGGGTGCCGACGTCATCGGGGCGTACGGAAGGCAACATCTGCTGTATCGTTATTGGCAAGCAATCAGGACACCACCGGGGTCTGAGACCTGGTCATGCATTTACGGGGGTAGCTCGGGAACTCGGGAGAGCCAATTGTCTCCTTGTAGTATGTAAGTTCGGAGTCATCTTTAAACTCCAGGCATCCACAGAGAGGCCCCGCTCAGTGGATGAGACCCTCGGGTATAACGAACAAAGAAGGGCAATGCAAGGTATCGTGGAAGGACAGAGAAGATCGAACGACCACGAGATGGGCTTTTGGTAGTCTTAGCG
>JAAELC010000370.1 GCA_024227135.1 Gammaproteobacteria bacterium | reverse complement strand
TAATCAAAATGGCGAGCCGCACAAGGCTCGGAAGAGAAGGAAAAAGAAACCGAGTGACCGAGGCGAAGCAAAAACTGGAGTGCGAATCATCCAGTTAAACTGTCAAGGGTTAGTTCCGAGAGGGACGGAACTTACCAAACTCGTACATGAAAAACAGGCCCACGTGGTCCTTTTATGCGAGACGAGGTGCAATGGAAGGAAAGTACCGATAACGGGGTACCACGACTATTACTGTGACTGCTGGAACGAAAATATAGGCTGTCACGGAATGGCAGTCTATGTAAAGTCAAACTCGCTAGTTTGTAAGGTGAACGAGTTCATATGGTGGAACGGCAACCATCTAGTGGACATAGAAGTTCACGCTGGGGGAGAGCAGTTCACGGTGAGAGGCGTGTACTCACCACCTCCGGTAGCATTAGACGTGGGCCTGAGAGGAAAAGTCAACCTACATCACACTGTGATAGCGGGGGACTTTAACTCAAGGACGAGACTATTGGGTTACCCCAAGGGCAACCCATCAGGTAAAGCACTAGAAGAGATTCTAGACGGCACCAACCTGTCCATGCTCCAAAGCTGTGAAACACCAACCACACACATTCACAGTGGCGGTACGCACACCAGACCGGACGTCACACTGGTTTCGTCCGATCTGAAACATCGTTCAGTCATGCGAGTCCTAGACTCAGTCGGTAGCGACCACCTGCCGATCCTCACGGAGATTGGCACGGTGGTGCCAACTAAGACCGTACCCATATCCCATTGGAAATTCGGGACGGCGAACTGGCCCAAATTCACACGAAAGTGCGACACGCAAATTGCCGCAACTGCATGGAGAGATAAGACACTTTATGAGAAAGTCAGGTGGTATACCAAAGCCCTACTCCGGGCGTCGGACAAATCGATCAAACGAGTCAAAACGTCCTGCTTTAGACCCTTGTGGTCGAAAAGGTTGAAACGTGCGATCAAAAAACGAACGGCTGCCCGGAACCGGTACCTACTCAGACCTACTCAGAAAACCAAATTAGATTGGTACCGATCCAATGCCAACTGCAGGTATGTGGCCGCCATAGACGCCAAACGAAAGTGGAGAGCTACATGCGCCGGCCTTAACAAGGACTCCTCCAATCGCACCCTGTGGGCAAAGGTCAGAAAACTAAGGTCAGCAGGAGTGGAGCCTCACCACCCCCTTACAACCGCAGCCGGCCAAGTCGGCACGCCCTCAAATATTGCAAAAGAACTCAACAGGCAATATGCGGAAGTAAACATGCGACCCACCCCGATCCCGGGCGACGACCAGATCAGGGACCAGGCAACTGCGAACAGGATCCGAGTCCCTCCTATGGCCGACGACATGGAGAGTCCTTTCTCCCTCGACCAGCTGAAGGCGGTCATCGATGCCACCCAAAAGGGAAAAGCTGCGGGCCCGGACGGTATCCATATCGAAATGGTAAAACATGTGAGCGATTTCGGTCTCTCGGTTCTGACCGAAATAATGAACGAAAGCTGGATTACTGGGGATGATCCGCCAGAGTGGAAGAAAGCAATAATCCGACCCATCCCTAAATCAGGGAAGCCTCGAAGCAGTGCCAAAGGTTATCGCCCGATTTCACTGCTGTCAGTCCTGGGGAAGCTGCTGGATTCCTTAGTCCAAAAAAGACTAGCCTTTCACCTTGAAAGGGAGGGGAAACTCTCTGAATTCCAAACAGGCTTTAGGGCAGGCAGACAGTGCCCCGACCCGGTGGTGCGATTGTGTCAGGACGTTGCTGACGCTATGTGCTCGGACCCGCCGCGGCATGTGGGAGCGGTGTTCTTCGACTTACAGCAAGCTTACGACAGAGTTTGGCGCGACGGCCTCAGAGTCAAACTAAGACAAAAAGGCGTCGGTGGCCGCATGTACAGGTGGCTTGATAACTTCCTCGAGGAGAGGCAGATCTCGACAAGATTTGCCGGAGAGGTCAGCTCTTACCTGCCACTCGAGGAAGGCCTCCCCCAAGGCAGCCCCCTGAGCTGTGTCCTGTTTGTGGTATTCATCGACGACTCCGTCGATGGCTTGCTGAAATTGAAGATTCTCGTAGCCCTCTACGTGGACGACCTCGGGGTCTGGGTCATAGC
>JAAELC010000369.1 GCA_024227135.1 Gammaproteobacteria bacterium | reverse complement strand
CATCGTCTCCGCTAACTGTAGCGGCAAGGAATTGAAAACGCCCTGGCCCGGAATAATAGAAAATCTCGGCCAGAATCTGGTAGGAGGTAGCCGTTAATAGGCTACCCCCTCCCAACAGAACGGCTCGTACCGGCCAGGTAAGCCGCTCCTCGATTAGCGACTGAACTTTAGTTCAAGAGTTCGTTGTCTTTGAATGTAATCGTAAAGAAAGATCAATCTCTGCCTTCTGAACCATTTCAGATTCATGACAAATCGTACAGGTCTTCTGTATACTGACTGCCATTTATTCATCTTTATCCAGACTTTTCGTGCATCTATGGGGGGAAAGCCTGCTTTTATCATCATTCTTTGAAACTTTCCAGGCTTCTTCCACTTCTTTAACTGCATGGACCTCAACCGGCTACGTATCCAGCAATCAAGGTCTTTGAACGGTATGTGGAATTCCTGCAACCGATAGTACGAAAGCCATCCCCTAAGGTACTCATTCAAGTTCTGGATGATTTGGTTCATTGACAATGGATTGTTTCTTCGGGTCAATTCCCGTATCCTTTGTTTGAACTTCACACGGGCCTTACTGCTTACCCGAATCTTTCCTCTGAGAATCTGTAAACCCAGAAATTCAACATACTTTACCTGGGCACTCTGACTCTTTTCTCTATTGACAGGTAGGTTCAGCTCCCCTTCTAAATAGCCGGTGATCCCTTCCAATACACGACTGGCTGCCCTTTCTGACTTCAATAGAATCAGAAAGTCATCTGCCCATCGACAGTACCGGTGGCCTCTACTCTCCAGCTCTTGATCCAGCTCATTCAGCACGATGTTCGAAAGCATTGGCGACAAAGGTGAACCTTGCGGGCATCCTTTCAGCGTCTTTTCAAATCTTCCCTCTACGATTGTCCCGGCTTTTAACGCCCTTGCAATCAGCGTTACCAGCCGCTCATCCGATATCTTTCTTCGAATCAGCTTAAGGATTAATTCGTGAGGAATTTCATCAAAGAACCTTGCCAAATCTATGGATGCACACCACTCATATCCCTGTCGGACAATTTGCTGCACATGCCGGATGGCCTGGTGTTGGCTGTGACCTTTACGAAATCCAAAGTTGGACTTCGTGAACAGCGGATCGAATATCTCGCTTAAAGCCATGTTCATGCTTTGGCCCACCACGCGGTCCATCACACCAGGTATGCCCAGCTTTCTCATCTTGGATGTGCCTGGCTTTGGGATGAGGACCCTTCTTGCCGGCTTGAAGCGGTATGTTCCTGCCTTGAGTTTATCGTGGATAAACTGTAGCAGTTCCTCCTGCCGGCGCTCGAGGGCCGCTACCGTCATTCGGTCTATTCCCGCTGCCCCGGCATTCTTTCTCACTTGCTGCCATGCCTTTCGCAGTCGTCTCGGATCATAGACTCGTTTTATCACATTCACATGTTTCATTCACTCTCTCCGTGACTGTCCTTTTCACTGAAGATTGCCGGGCTTCGGATAGCCTCATTGGGCCTTAAGCCGGGTCATAGGGCACCCCCATTTGGTTTACTGGCTCCATATCCTTAAAGCACTGAATCGACTCTTCCGCGTTGTCATCATCGCCTCTCGTCCACGACTTTCCATGCACCAGTGACGAATTGGTTCATCCGGGCTTGACTTTACTCTCGTATCGGCTCTGGGTAGGATCAATCGTACCATCGTCTTCAGCGACGGATTCTCCATCCAGTAGCATTCTTACAATTTCCAGTCTTCCCGGTCCGCAGGGTTTTATCCTCCACACTGTTACCAGGCTTCTTTGGCCCTGCATCATCAGTACTATCCGCGGATCTGCCACCCTCTGCACCCTGCCCCGCTTCGGGTTCGCCTCTTCGGTTCGGTTTTATAGTGTCGGTGACAGCCCCGGCACCAGTGCAGGAGGGCTTCCCTGGGTAAGACGCACTCCCTCCCCGTATCCCGTCCAACTTCACAGCGGTTAGGTTCCCCGGATATCAGGCCTCGCTCTGTCACGACTGCTCGACCTCCTCCCCACTGCCATATAGCTGGTTCGCTGTTCGCTACGTACACAGGTTCTGCCTCATGCTTCCTTCGGACGCCCCATTTCTGGAAACTGCCCTTGCCTTGTTGGCGTTGCCCTTCCGTCCGGTAACGGCGAGCGTTTTATGACTTCCGGCCCAATGCCAGAAGCTCAGAAAGTGCGCCATGCCAGGCGCACGTGAGAAAAAATGGCTCTACCATTTGTACAATGAACCAACACCTGAAGATAT
>JAAELC010000368.1 GCA_024227135.1 Gammaproteobacteria bacterium | reverse complement strand
TCCCTTTGGCGAGTTGGTAGATCATATGGTGGATGGCCCCGGCGAAGAGGTGCTTCTTAAAATGCTGGGCAAGACAGGTGAAACCAGCACTTGGGTTCCGGATTATTCAGATTTCGAAAAGAACCGGTATTTCAGCCCGGGGTTCGTTCTGCCCTACAGTGCTTCCAGTGGCTGCTACTGGCACCGATGCTCGTTTTGCCCGGAACGCGCCGAGAAAAACCCCTGGGAGCCCATCCCGGTCAAGCAGGTTGTATCTGATCTGAAAGGACTGGTGGACAGGCATCGCCCGATTTGCGTCCACCTGCTGGACAATGCTATTTCACCGGCTTTGTTGAAGGCCCTGGCTGAAAGCCCCATCAACGTTCCGTGGTATGGTTTTGTCCGCTTTAACCGACAGTTGGAAGACCTCGATTTTTGCTATCAACTCAGGCAGGCCGGCTGTACGCTACTGAAGATCGGGTTGGAATCGGGAGACCAGGCGGTTCTGGATGTGCTTGAAAAGGGGACGGAACTCACCGCCGCTGCCCGGATCCTGTCGAACCTGAAAAAAGCCGGGATTGCGACGTATATTTACCTGTTGTTTGGTACCCCG
>JAAELC010000367.1 GCA_024227135.1 Gammaproteobacteria bacterium | reverse complement strand
TAAATATTTGGTAGCGGGGGCAGGATTTGAACCTACGACCTTTGGGTTATGAGGCGGACTCGGTAGTACGCGGTGCTAACGATAGCTTACGTTTCAGCGAGTTGCAATGCAAAGCCTTGTCCAATATGAAATGAGTCTGGGCGAAAGGCTTGATTCCAACGTGAAATGAGTCTGAAAGGGGAGGAACTCCTGTTCATGATGGTCACCCATGGTGACTTACATGAACGACAAAAAGATTCAGACGCTGGACGATATTCGTGCCTTTCTGAAGGGGACCACGGAGATCGATTTTTCCATCGAGGGCAAGGATGAACGCTACCGCTGGATCCGACAGACCTTGGTGCGGTTCCACTATCTATCCCTCAATCAGCGTGAGCGTGGAGTGGTATTGCGCTACCTGGAGCGGGTCAGCGGCTACTCACGCCAGACGGTGACCAGGCTGGTAGCGCAGTACCGCAAAACCGGGAAGGTGAAACGCCGTCAGCGCACTGTGGCCGGTTTTCAGTGCTACTACACGAAGCAGGATGCCTTGCTGCTGGCAGAACTCGATGAACTGCATGGCACACCCTGCGGAGCGGCCGCGAAAAAGCTCTGTGAGCGGATGTACCATGTCCACGCAGATGCACGTTTTGAGCAGCTCTCCCACATCTCGGTTTCCCACCTCTACAACCTGCGTCATTCCACCGGCTACCAGCGCCAACGACGCCACTTCGACAAGACGCGTCCCACACGCTCGCAGATCGGAGAACGGCGCAAACCCAACCCACAGGGACAACCCGGTTACCTACGGGTCGATACCGTCCATCAGGGGGATCTGGACGGTATAAAGGGGGTCTATCACATCAACGCGGTAGACGAGGTCACCCAGTTCCAATGTGTCTTTTCCGTAGAGCGCATCAGTGAACGCTTCATGATTCCGGCACTCGGAGAGATCATCGCAACCTTGTCCTTTCACATTCAGGGTTTTCATGCTGATAACGGCTCGGAATACATCAATCAGACCGTGGCAAAGCTGCTCAACAAACTGATAATCGAGTTCACCAAATCACGCCCACGCCATTCCAATGACAATGCGCTGGCTGAGTCCAAGAATGGCTCTGTGGTCCGCAAACATCTGGGCTATGATCACATCCCCGGCCGATGGGCCTCAGGACTTAATGACTTCCACCGGCAGTTCTTTAATCCCTACATCAACTTCCACCGTCCCTGCCTCTTTCCTGTCCCACACATCGACCGCAAGGGAAAGGTGAAAAAACGCTATCCCTACGAGGAAATGAAAACACCCTATGACAAGCTCAAGTCCTTACCCAATGCAGCCTCCTTTCTCAAGCCGGGCCTCACCTTTGACCAACTGGATGCAATTGCCCTCTCCATCAGCGACAATGAAGCCGCAAAACAGATGAATGAGGCCAAACGTAAACTCTTCAAGACTATCTTTGATCAGGACAGGAAGGCTGTCTGAATGGCTTCTCAGACTTACCTTCAACTACCCTGTTCCAGACTCATTTTAGGATTGGAATAGACTCGCAGAATGAATTGCGGTGGGCGCATCATCCCGCGACGACAGTATGCTTGTTGAATGTTTTCTATTCGAAGGGCTAAGAATACGCCCAAGGCGGCAGACGGAAACACCCCCCATCCGTCGCATTCAACTCAGCGTTTTCTTTTTTGCTCCACCTCCCCTCCCTTGTTCTTCCTTGCTTTAGCACTTTTACTGCTCCGCTGGCCC
>JAAELC010000366.1 GCA_024227135.1 Gammaproteobacteria bacterium | reverse complement strand
GTCCGCTATCTGGGAAATGATTCCCATTACGTAGAAAGCAGACTTTCAGATCACGGAATCAAACAGCCATAAATGGCCACTCAAGTATCGACGGGGAATCCTTCCAGTTTCCACTCCGGAAGACCGCCGTCCAGTCGATGGGCATTCATTCCTTTCTCTCTCAACTTGGCCACAGCATCGAATGCGAGCACACAATGGGGGCCTCGGCAGTAGGCTACTATCTCATGGCCAGGATCCAGCTTATCTAGGTGCTTCTCCAACTCTTCCAAGGGGATGTTGATGGCCCCCGGCAGGTGCCCCGAGGCAAACTCCTCCTTGGGTCGCACGTCCAGAACGGTGACAAGGCCCTCTCTGACGCGGGTTAGCAATTCGCTTGCAGGTAGCGGTTCCAGGCTGTCCTTCACTTTCAGGTAGTCGTTTACAAGACGATCCACGTCGGCCAGATGCCGTTCCGCCACACCTCTCAGTCTGCTCAGCAGGGCAGCTACATCCATCCCGCTCAGCCGGTAATAGACCTTCTGCCCTTCTTTGCGGTTGTCCACCAGGCCAGCCTGTCTTAGCTGCTGCAGGTGCTGGGAAGTGTTGGCCACGGTCAGTCCGGAGACCTGGGCCAGGGCATCGACGCTACGCTCTCCCTGGGCCAAAAACTCCAGTAATTCCAATCGGTAAGCGTTACTCATCGCCTTTGCAACCCGGGCAAACTGGTTGAAAAGGTCGTGCTTGAAGTTTGACATACAGTTCCTTTTAGTCTCTATTATTCAATATATCTATTGAATATAAGATTACTGGAAAAATTATAGCAGAAAGTAGAGATGGAGGAGTGCTGACCGATGAATTGGCATGAGTGGATTCTCGGCAATGAGGTAACCATTAGGTTAGGTTTTTTGTTTAGCATATTCGCTGTAATAGCGGTATGGGAAATCGTCTCTTCCCGCCGTGAGCTGACCGTTTCCAAGGGGCTCCACTGGGTCAACATTCTCGGCCTGATTTTCCTGAACAGCCTTATCCTGCGTTTTCTGTTTCCTGCCGCTGCGGTAGGTGTGGCCCTTGCGGCCCAGCAGCAAGGGTGGGGGCTGATCCATGACTACCAGCTGCCTTTCGCGCTCTCCGTTGCAATTGCCGTGGTCGCAATGGATTTCGTGATCTTGCTTCAACACGTGATGGTCCACGCCATTCCGGTGCTCTGGCGTCTGCACCGGGTACACCATGCGGATCTCGATTACGATGTCACCACCGGCGCACGCTTCCACACTATCGAAATTATCCTTTCGATGCTGATCAAGTTCGCCACCATCATGGTTTTGGGGCCGCCCGTGGTGGCTGTGGTGATCTTCGAGGTGCTGCTCAATGCCACCGCAATGTTCAACCTCGGCAATATCTATATATCGGATAAAGATCGACCGCATATTGCGTCTATTTGTCGTCATGCCCGATATGCACCGCGTTCATCATTCGGCTCATGCGCCCCTGGCCAACTCCAATTTCGAATCAACCTGCGATGGTGGGACCGGCTCTTCGGAACTTACATAGCCCAACCTCTGGAAGGGCACATGGAGAGGGAGATCGGGCTGGAGGACTTCCGTGACCCGAAAAATGTGAACAGGCTTCCCGGCATGTTGATGCTGCCGTTTGTGCATCAGCTAGGCGAGTACACCATCAACCGGCGGTGGTGACGATGAAAGAGAGAAAGAACATGTGGCGCATTCTGGGGCGGCTATTTTTGATCGACGCGGTGGGTTTGGCCTTGTGGCTTGGGCGTTCTCTGGACGTGACGGCTGTGGTGACACGGGTTGAGGTGTTTGGCCCCCTGGCATGGCTAGTCTTTATGGTGATCTATGCCTTAACCACCGTGCTGTTTCTGCCCGGTTCTGTACTGATCCAGGTGGGTGGCTCCCTGTTCGGGTCGATGTTGGGCACCTTAGTCAATCTGACTGGAGCCTCCATTGGTGCAACCCTGGCTTTTCTGCTCTCCCGCTACCTGGCATCCGACTGGGTGGAGCAGAAGACCGGTGGTCTTCTGAAACAACTGAAGGATGGCGTCGAAGGGGAGGGCCGGCGCTTTGTAGCCTTTGTCCGCCTAGTGCCGCTCTTCCCCTTCAATCCGCACAATATCCTCCTGGAAGAGCTGAAGCCCCGTATCTCCGAGTTTTCTGCCTGTATTGAGAAACCGGTGGCGTTGATCTGCACGACCGACCGCCGCTCTATGAAGGCTGCCCAGATACTGGGACGTGAAGGCTTTGCCGATGACCACGTGGTAACTGGTGGCATGACCC
Organism: Gammaproteobacteria bacterium; assembly: GCA_024227135.1. Classification (GTDB taxonomy): domain Bacteria; phylum Pseudomonadota; class Gammaproteobacteria; order Chromatiales; family Chromatiaceae; genus JAHEHQ01. Next base: position 5,311 of record JAAELC010000366.1, on the reverse strand, counting down.
AATGGAACCAGGAGGGGCGTTCGATAGAAATGTCATGAAAATAGCTAGCCTACATGACTCGATCCTGACCTATCGCGCCCGACCCAATGGGGCGACCAGCCAAGATTTGTTACCCGGTCGCTACCGGGGTTGGGTGATGGTGTTTGCCATGGCTGCTTTCACCCTGGCGTTCCTGGGCTGGCTGAACGAGTCCTGGCTCTATCTCTATGAAAGCCCCATCTGGCTCAATCGCTATACCGAATATGCCATTATCTTCGGATTCGGCCTTTGGCGAATCCTCGCAGAAAAGAATCCATATACCCGAAAACGCCTGATCATCCTGGTCACAGTGGTTACCGCATTCTGGTGGCTGATCCCCTGGCTGATGCCGATGTTCGAGCCATACACCGGATATGTTTGGAGTCAGCCGGTCTTTCCCGCCCTGCATACGCCGGGCACACTGACCTTCTTTCTGACCCTGACACTGGTCTTTCTTTTCGGCCGAAGGATCATTTGCGGCTTCGGGTGTCCCTGTGTTGGTATCCGCGAAACCCTGGGTTTTCCTTTCCGCCGTTTCTCCCTGCGTGGCGACTGGGCATGGCGCCTCAGACATACCAAGTGGTTCTTCTTCATTTGGTATGTGGGTGTGATGGTCTCCACCCAGTTTCCACCCAATACCTGGACGGTGACCCTGGTTGGTATGTTCGGTCTTGTGGTGGGGTTCACCTATTTCGGGTCTTTCTTTATTATCCCCATCACCGGTAACCGGTTTTACTGTCGTTACCTCTGCCCTTACGGTTCCACCTTTGGTCTGCTCAACCACGCCGGGTTCTATGGCATCGAGATGGATAAGGAACGTTGCGTCGATTGTCGTCGCTGCGAGCAGGCCTGTGACATGGGTATACCAGTCTGGAAGCAGGGGAAGGAGAGCGGCAGTGTCACCGGACTGGAAGACTGTATGGGGTGTGCCCGTTGCATCACATCCTGTCCCACCGATGCGCTGGAGATCCGTGATGTGCGCAACCTGTTCCGAAGGGGTTTACGGCAGGATGCCAGCTATCTGCTGAAAAGGAAAACGGATACTTTTATACCCCGCCTGGTGCCAGCTGAGCGTCTTCCCGAAGAGCGGATCAAAGATTGGCGGGAAACGGAACAAGCGGTTTCCATAACGGATCTGCAGCAGCAAGCCGGCCGATGTCTGGATTGTGGCGTTCCCGGGTGTCGCAATGCCTGCCCTCTGGGCAATTATATTCCCGACTGGCTGGAGGCCGCTGCCAATGGCGATTGGATGCAGGCTGGAGATCTGGTTCACTCCACATCAACATTGCCGGAAGTATGCGGCACCATCTGCCCTCAGCACCGGCTTTGTGAAGGGGGCTGTACCCGTAACAAGATGGAAGGGGCGGTCACCATCGGGGTGATCGAGCGAAGCATTGTAAACCAGGCCCTGGAAGCGGGTTGGCAGCCTACCAAACCGGTCGGCACGGTCGGCCGAAGGGTAGCCGTTGTCGGTGGCGGTCCCGCCGGCTTGAGCTGTGCCGAGCGGCTCAATAGGGAAGGAGTCGAAGTGACGGTTTACGACCGATCCACCAAAATCGGCGGCCTGTTGCAGACAGGGGTTCCATCCTTCAAGCTGGACAAGAGTCTTCTTGATCGCAGGCACGCCCTGATGGAACAGTTCGGTATCCGCTTCTCTCTGGGTGTTTCAGTGGATGAAGCGGTTCTGTCTAGGTTGCTGGTAGAGAATGATGCTGTCTTTCTTGGTCTGGGGGCTCAGAAGTCACGCACCATCAAACTTCCCGGCCAGGAGCTTCCTGGTGTCGATCAGGCCCTGGATTGGCTGAAAGGAATCAATGCCGGTGTAAGGGATTCATGGATTGGACAACGGGCGCTGGTACTGGGGGGCGGCGATACCGCCATGGATTGTGCCCGTGCCGCACTGCGCTTGGGTGCGCAGGTTACCGTCGCCTATCGTGGACCGGAAGCGCACCTGCGAGCCTCGCCGAAAGAGGTTACCTTGGCCCGGGAAGAGGGCGTCCAATTCGAATTCGAGCATGTGCCGCTACAGTGTGAAGGGGTTGAACAGGTATCCGGTGTCTCTTTTTCTACGCCAGACAATATACATTCCATTGAGTCTGATCGGGTGTTACTGGCTCTTGGGCAGCTACCTTTAGTGCTACCTTGGATGGATCGATTCAGCATTTCCTTAGAGGATGATGGGCGAATCCGGGTGGACAATAGTGGGCATACTACCCATCCGAAGATATGGGCGGGTGGAGACAATACCCATGGGTCCGACTTGGCGGTCACAGCCATGTCCGCCGGCCGCAGGGCCGCTGAAGGGATTCTGTTGAACTTCAATACACAGGGTTCGTTCAGGAGGTGGGTATGAAACATCTCGTCCCGCTGTTACTGCTCCTTGCCTGTACACTACCGGTCGCCGCAAACCACAACTGGGCAGAGATTGATATCTGCGAGGTCTATAAGGACAGACTGCCGCCTGAGCTGACCCTGGATGGGCTTCCAGATGCCGAGTCTAGAGGTGCCTTGCTGCTCGACAACTACTGTACCCAGTGCCACAACCTGCCTGGTCCCGATCGCCACACGGCAGCCGAGTGGCGAGAGGTGACCTCCAGGATGTTCATGTTGATGAATGTCTCGCATCGGTTTGGTGGCCTGATGGGGAGGATAGAGGTGATACAGCTGGAGGATCAGGTGACCCTGCTCGCCTACCTGGAGCACCACTCAACCAACTCCGTAACCTTAATCACTCCCAGCAACAGTGAAAGCGGTGACTCCCTCTGGTTGCCCCGCAGCCTTGCCCTGCTTCCGTTATTTTTGCTAGTGGGTTTTGGTCTGCTGCGCTGGTGGTGTAAAGCACGTACTGGTCATAAGTCATGCGCTTAAAATTGATCCTGGTAGTACTGCCGATCGCTGCACTTCTGGCTGTGACAGCTGGCTTTGCCTATGTGCAGTGGAGCAAGGGTGGAGCGGGGACAGGACTCTATTCACGGGACTGGGCGCCGGATCCTGTGCAGGGCTACTGGGACCCAGATAACTTCTACCATTCACCGGACTCCGTAGTCGGGGTATTCGAAGCCGAACTCTGTATTCAGTGCCACCAAGGGATTACTCCCGGCATCGTCGCCGATTGGAGCACCAGTCGCCACGCCCAGACCAGTGAACCGGTCTATTGCAATGACTGTCACGGCAGCGACCATCAACAGTTGAGGTTGCCTACGCCTGATGTGTGCGGAAGCTGTCATAAGAAGCAACACGGTGAGTTCAAGGATGAGGCCCGTTACGGATTCCCAAGCCACGTGCTTGCAATGGAACGGGCGGTTGATGCTCCCCATTTCGCTGACAAACCCAAGGCTGAGGTCCAGTCCTGTGTTCAGTGTCACTCGGTGGCCACCAAGTGTGACTCCTGCCATACCCGGCATCGATTCAACACTGCAGAGGCACGCCGTCCAGAGGCGTGTATCACTTGCCACTCGGGACCGCCGCACCCCGATGATGAGAGCTACTTTGGCTCCGCACACGGCAAGCTGTACCTGGCAGAGGGTAAGACGTGGGATTGGTCGAAACCCCTGGCCAAGGGTAACTACAAGGCACCCACCTGCGCTTACTGTCACATGGACGGGGGGCGTCACCAGGTGGCCCACAAGTCGATGTGGAAATTCGGCTTGCGGGAGATCAATCCCCAGACATCCAAGAACCAAGTGCTGCGCCAGCGCTGGATCGAGCTGTGCAATGACTGCCACCAAGAGAAGGAAGCCGAGCAATGGCTGGCTGAGATGGACCAAGAGCGTAAGCAGGTGTGGGGAAAACTCTATGAAGCCGAAGCGATTCTAAAAGATCTGCGCAGCAACAACCTGATTCAGCCAGAGGCGGAAGATCGTCCTCCCTATCCCATGGGTAGCTTGTGGCCGAGAGAGCGTATCGGTTTCTTCGAAGGCCAGGCATCCGCCTTCTACAACGTCTCCGCCATTGAGCGTGACTATTTCGAGATGTGGTACTTCGATAACCTGGGATCATATAAGTCCGCTGCCCATGGAAACATGCATGGGGTTGAGAAAGGGCACAAAAAGATGTCGGCTTCCCTGGAGCGCATCAAGACCTATGCCGGTGAGCTGCGTGCCGCTTCTGAAGCTGACTCGAATTCAAAGAAGGGAGTGGGGGTTGCAGAATTCTGGAGCAGAGGTGCCTACACCGATTACAATCGGGAGCATAATTGATGCGACTGGTCATCTCGATACATAGAACCTCACTGGCTTGCCTGCTCAGTATGGTGATACATGCTGTGTTAGCTGGAGATCTCCTGAATGATGGGCCATTTACAGATAAAGAGTGTGTCAACTGCCACGTGGAAAGGGAGCCTGAGTTGATACAACAGTGGCGCACGGGTGCCCACGGACCGGAATCCGGTCTCGTCTGCAGCAGTTGTCACGGTGACCGTCATAGGGGATCGGCCGAGAAGGCCAGGCAGAACAATACATGCTCAAGTTGCCATCAGGGGTCTGCCAGCCACAGTTACGCAACATCGAAGCATGGTGTTATCGTCATTCTTGAATCAACCGAGCAGAACTGGAAGAAACCCTTGAAGACGGGTAGCTACCGGGCGCCAGGTTGCAGCTATTGCCACCTTCACGATGGTGACCATGACGACACCATGACAACCGATCGTGGGCCGGAACTGCGTCACTGGGTCTGCTCGGGCTGCCACGGTCCGCGCTATGTGCGTGAGCAGTTTGCCAATGCAAAGCGCCAGCTTGAGATAGCGGATCTGAAACTGGCGGAGGGTGAAGAACTGATAGGCGATGTCGACAACGGTCAGAACGAAATGTTACTGAAACTGAGGAAACGCCTGATTCACCACCGAAAAAATGTGCTCTACGGCGTTGGTCACCAATCACCGGATTACCAATGGTGGCTCGGCCAGCCGGCACTCGACGGGGACTTGATCCGTATACGTGATGCCATAAACAAACTCAATCACTAAAAGGCGTTGTGGTAGTACATGAAAACGGATTTCCAGGCACGCTAAAGTTTTACCTGATTACCTACATGTCTAAGCTACTGTTGGGAGGAGCCACCGATGAATCGATGCTCCTTGTTAATGGTGTCCCTGGCGAATTCGCACTCAAGCTGCGATGGGTAGCTGATAAAGACCCTTACAGTGGGTTTGCCAATGGAAGTTATCCAACTTAATTGGTAATTTGGATGTACCCCCAGCGGCTTCAGCAGGCGTGTTACCACCCAGAGAGCTGTGGGTGCGGTGAAGGTTGTAATAGCTTTGGAAATCTGAGAGCTTTCTCTCCAGATCGGTAGC
>JAAELC010000365.1 GCA_024227135.1 Gammaproteobacteria bacterium | reverse complement strand
TAGTCTCGTTGTCGGATACCCTCGTCAACCTGAGCGTTAAGGAATTGCAACGGTGACCCTCTGTTCACCTGGATACCAGACCCGGACGCACGTGCACGTATGTCACCCGCAACCTGCTTCTCGGCCCGGACATGACGTTCCACATCTTCATCGGCCTGTAAGCCATACAGCATGATGTTACGTTCTGTACTACGCTCAATGTACTCAGCGTTAATCTCACCCACATCACGTATCGCAGCAGCGTTGACCGCACCGACCCCTAGAATGTTGGCTGAGTTGAACTCTCCAAAACCACGGATGTCAGCCGCATTAGCGAACGCTGCTTCTCTTGCTGCCGCACCACCTTTCTTAGCGGCTTTACTCGCAGAGTAGCCTGAGTACAGGGATGACACTGCCATTGCAGCAACTAGGGGCCAAGGCATTACGCTACCCTCATTGTTTCAGTATGGTTCATTATCCTGTACCTGTCATGAAGGTTCCGTAGATATTCACAAGCTGGAATCGCAACGGCAAGTCCTGCTCAATTGTTATCTGCTTATCGTAATTGTACCCTGTGTCGAACACTCGTACAGCCCCTGATACGTTTGGTTCTGTCTCACCCATTGGAGTAGCAGGGTGGCGAACAGGTGGTCGCTTACCATTTATTAATGGATGCGCGGAGTCAACTAATCTGCACCATATCTCGGCCCATCGACCTGGTTTACCCTGCCCAGTACCGGAAGGGTTACCGTCCGTGAACGGGGCCGTGACAATCTTTGGTCGGTAGTGTAACCCAACCACAATGTCAGTACCCGACCAGTCAAGTGTTATCTCACCGTTGGTCACAGTTTTCGGCGGGTGGACTGCACCATCAACCAAAATGTCCAGTGTCTTACCTTCGAGATGGTCAAGGTTTGTCAACGTGTCTGTTGAGGTAGCACCCGGCGCGGTGAACATTGCCGAGTCCATAAAGAAGTCATGGGTGAAGTATTCGACGTATGTCTTTTCCACCCCATTGATAGTTCGTTTCACAACCACCCAGGTCTGGTGCCCGAAGTCCGTAGGTATCACGCACACACTCTCGAACGTACCGTCAGTGATCTGTCTACTCCACGCCGAGTCCTTCGCGTCCATCTGCCCGGTGGACGGGTCGTACATAGCGGTTAGCAACTGACCATCCTCACGCACCATCACGGCGAGATTATCTGGCACAAGGGCGTAATACGGCTCCTTAATCCACAAGTTATTAACCATGTGGTTCGCCATCCATGTCAACTCAATGGACTCGTACTCTTCCAGCACCATGTTGGAGCGTTGCTGGAAAGAGCGAAGTTGTTTACCTGACTGTTGAACGAAGCAGGTTAATCCACCCATGAACATCGGCATCTGGTGTGCTCCACCATAGTCAGTCATCTTACTGACTTTCGGTAGGCGGTCTGTTGCAATGTACTCGTCAGGTGCTAATCGGTGCTCCGTAGAAGAGGTGCCGATAACCAGCACCCTCTCGGAACTCAACCACTCAATAGACTCATGTGTGTAGGCCGCAATGGGGTACTCAACCGAGTCATCAGGTTGCAGTACCTGCTTATTACCCTTCACCGCAAAGTCAGTAAAGTCAGCCACCCTTGAACCCCATAATGTCTGAGGCAGGTTGAGGGTGG
>JAAELC010000364.1 GCA_024227135.1 Gammaproteobacteria bacterium | reverse complement strand
TGTAATGCCACCTGTACCGTAGAAGATACCTGAGGTACTTAGTTCCTCCATCATCGCGGCCGCATCGTAATATAATAGATCGGCGCTAGCGTCTGCTGCAGCGAGAATTGTCGCGTTGTAGGCGGTGCGGGCCGTTTCGACCAGTAGCACTTCATCTTGAGTGAGCACATCCTCATCGAGAAGCGGAGCTGAGATACCCCAAATAGCACCCCCACCAGCATCTTCGCCCAACTTGGATAATGTTGTTAGAACAATAAAATCGTTAGTGGATGCCTGACGCATGTTAATTAATCCTGCATCAACAGCGGTCAGGTCGGTTAAACCTTCATCCAAAATAACAACCGGATTCTGCCCTTCTACGAAATTAATCTGCCTGAACGCAGCTTCTTCAGCGGTCATCCCACCAAAACCGATCGATGCGGTCACCCCTCCATTATATGCTGCAAATCCAGCATTAGCCGCAGATGCTTCGGCAGCCGTCATCGGAATAGCGTTATAAGGAACCGTAGTAAAATATGGAATAGTGCTGACATCGGATATGTTCACCAGAACACCTTTGGCACCGCCAGCAGTGAAGGCTGCCACCAGCGCTGGGTAGCTTGGTAATCCGGCCGCCCCTCCGGTACCACCACTTGTAAAAACCCCTGGGTCAGTAATATCGTTTGCAGCGTAAGTTGTCACATCACTGTTTCCAGTCTGATCCGTACCGACGCCA
>JAAELC010000363.1 GCA_024227135.1 Gammaproteobacteria bacterium | reverse complement strand
GGTTTCTGCTGACGACCATCGCGGTGACCAGCAACCAGATTGCGGAAGATTGTATACGCTGGTATCGGCTGCGTTGGCGTATAGAAGATTGGCATAGAGTGCTAAAGAGTGGTTGTGGCGCGGAGAAACTGGCCTATAGAACGGCCGAACGTTTGAAGCGTGGCATTGCAATCAATATGGTGATTGGCTGGCGCATCGTGCTGATGACGCTGTTGGGAAGGGAATGCCCGGAACTACCTGCCGAAGTGCTGTTCTCAGATATCGAGATAGATGTACTCAACATTTATGCTGAAAAAAACACTGCCCCCCCAGCACAACTGGGAGAGACCATACGATTGGTAGCCTCTCTTGGTGGGTACCTCGGGCGCAAAAATGATCCGCCTCCAGGGCATCAGATAATGTGGAGGGGGTACGCGATTCTTCAGATCCTGTGTGAGGGATACCTGCTGGGTAGGAGTGTAGATGCCTGCTGACTTGTGGGGAAAGGGCAGGGCAAGGGTGGTCATTAGATGTATGAGCAATAGGACCAGATCCTTCATGATAAAACAGGGTAGGGTAGACTGCTATCGGACGCAAGATCTGTCATTTGTCTGTTTGTTGCGCTCGAAGTAACAATTCGCCACCCACACCCCGCCATGAAGAAGATAGTGCAGCTAATTGACCGGAGTCAGCTAAATGGTGACCCCTTGATTGCTCACTACTCACCGAGCCTGTTGAGGAGATCGGTTATGTTCTGGTGTTTTTTCGTCAATTCGGGTAGTTGGGACTTAAGCGGTTGCGGTGGCAACGCCGCCAGAACCTTGGCGGCGGTTTCACGCACCTCCCTGCTGTTGCTCGTGGTAAGTACATGCAGGACGGGGTCTACGGAGCGGTCGTTCGGGAGGGCTCTCAACATGTGAAGAAAAGTCATGATCTTCCAGCCGGGCCAATGCCCGTCGAATTTCAGTGCCGCTTCCCAGCACAGCGGGAGAATGCGGTCTTGATACTCGGATTGGGCCCTTCGATAATATTCGCCGTAGACACCGGCCATACCGGCCACGGTTTTCATTCGAAAAGCCACGTCTACATCGTCGATCGCCTTTAGTACCGTGGAATAGAGATCTCGATTCTCCTCCCACCCCAGCAGGATCTTCTTTTGCGTATCGGCTTCCCAGTCGGCTTCGCCCGGCAGTTCGTCTGAACGAATTACCCGGTTTGCTTCCGGGGCGGCGAGCCATTGATCCCTGTACGCCTGGTAGACACCGCCTTTGGTGGCGGTTAGCAGTATGAATAAGGATTTCGTACTCATGACCTCGTTCTCCTTTTGACCATCAGCGAAACAGGGATTGACAGGGATGCCGATGATCAGCGAACCCATCAACAACAGGCTGGAAACATGACGAATCATATTGTCATTTCCCACCAATACGGCTTGGTCGGCGGCTTCCTGTAGGTATTCGTGCCGCAGTGTATCTCTCCCATCAATACATGGTAGTAGATGAAATCGTCGATGAAGGCCCACTCGACGCCTGTCGTTGCCGTCGGACCGATCTTACTGTTGATATCTTCCTCGAACCGGCATTTGGCTGGGGATCCCACCATCGGGCCGAATGGCTTGGGAATACAGCATTTAACGGAATCTTTGGCTTTCGTGAATACCAGCATGTTCACGACTCCCGGGGTGTAGGCGATATAGGAGCCCCCGCCGAGATCGTGGAACAGCACCGGCAGGTCGATGAAGTCGGTGTCCGCCAGCTCCAGCTCCGTCTTCAGCTTGCTCTTTTGAGCGTCAATCTTAGCCTGTGTCTTTTGTTGCGCGTCTTTCAATGCCGCGTCGCCAAGAATCGTACCTACCGTCCGTTTCGGATACTTTGTCCGCATCTTGGTTATGGTGTATCCCGGCCCGTATCGGATGCCCTGAAACAACTTGGCGGCACCATGCCCATCGGTTTTCAGCTTTTTGAGAATATCCCATGCCAGCTTCGGTCCGGCCAACAGGACCTTGAAACCCTTTGGGGCGTTCTTCATGGGCAGAAACGAGAGATATTCATCGACGTGTCCAACCGACAGCCAGGAAGTGTCGATTTCGATGGGAGCCTGGAGTTTCTGGGCTTTCATCATCTCGACTACTTTCTTGTCCATGTCGTCCACGCCTTTTCCGTAAACGATACGCCCCAGGGCGTAGTCTTTGCTTCCCACCTTTACCGGGGGGGAGCATTCCAGATTGCCGAACGAATCCTGGCTGTTGTTCATGCCGGCGTTCAAGGGCCCGGCTTTCAGGAAACCGTAATCCGGACCCAGGAGTTCCTTTTTTGCAATCGGTCCGGATTGGTAGCCGCCGGAATCCCTCTCGTTTGCGGTGCGCAGGGCAACCGGGAAGAACCATTTGCTCTTGGCCTTGGTACAGGGCAATCCGGAAAACCCGATTTCCATGACATCCTGCATCCACCGGTCGTTGGCGTAACCCCCGCCGGGGATCTTGACCAGGTTCGCCGAGCCGACCTGCGCTTTCAGGTCTGTCACGAACGCGGCGTTGTCTCCCGTGGTCATCACATAAACTTTTTCAGATTTGTCCATGTGATTGGGCATCAACCAGGGCGCCACGCGAACGATGCCCACTTCTGCATAGTCCTTGTCACCCCCCTTTACGGACAGAGTGATTTTAGTCAGGCCGTTGAAGGATTTGTTCGCATACTGCGTCGCCTCCATGCCGAGTTTCTTCTCTGTGAACGACAGATCCGGAAACTTGTACTCTTTGCCTTTCGTCGGGCCGATGATTTCCTTGGCCCCGGATGACCGGCTTTCGAAAATACGAATTTTGTCGGCATCATCCACCTCCAGCGTGACTTTCATCGATGCAGGGGGCTTTTTGGTGCCGTATTTTTTAATCACCAAAGGTGCCAGTTCGTGCTTGTCGTTACCGCCGGCGACTTTGTCATCCGCATTGTCGAGGGCAGAGGTGGAATCGTCGTCATCATTGTTGCACAACACGATGGCACCCTTCTTCCCTTTGCCCCACTCCCACTTGTCGAGTCCCTTGCGGTCCGGGTCGAACGTGCCGTCCCGATCAGCGTCAAGGTACATGTGGAACTCCACCACCTCACAGAGTTTGACCGAGCCCTTTGCGGGAGCTCCTCCTCGGCAGGCGGATGGCGTGGTCGGTTTCTTCTCTTCGGTCATGTCGGCGTGCCCCTCTTCAGTCTGACGAGAACATGATCGAGCCAGGTTTTAGCCTTCCTCTCCAACCGCCTGGCACGGGCTGTCGAATCGGTGATCCTGGGATCCCTGAGAGTTTGAGAGATCCAGGGATAGATCGGATCATCGGTACAACCGTGACCGAATGCATACATGAGTGCCACCAGCAGCGCTTCACCGCGCAGCGACGTAAACCCGTATCGCTGCGCCTCGGTACGGCCTTCGGCAATGAGTGCCTGCAGCATTTCGTCCCCGATATAAGCGGCTTTCTGCGGAAAGATACGCGTCAATTCGCGGCATATTTCCGATGCGAAACCGTTCTCGGAGAAAGTCGACGGTTGTCGGGCGAAGTGCGATAGGGCTTCCAACGCCTTGTGAACATTCACACCCTCGGGGCCCGAGACCTTTTCCTGATAATCGAGGACTTGATCATACATTTGTTCTGCCCGCAGCATTTGTTCGCCGGACAGATTCAGAATCCTGCCCAGGGCGGGATACTGCGGATCGGAGTCAAAATGACTGCCGTAGAGGAACATCAATTCGATGTAGAGTCGAATCGGCCCCCGATTGGTGAATCCGTAAGCGTCTGCCCGTTTCATCGCCTGTCGGAGTGCAACGCGCAGTTGTGCTTCTCCGATCACCTCACAAAGTCGCGGTGAAAACTCCTCGCTGTGAACGACCATGTCGTCCTCGAAGCACCGCAGTGCAGCCTCGTCAAAGACATTCATTTGAGTCGAACGAATTTTCAGCATACTGTTCGCCCTCACTCGCGGGTACCGGTAAAAGAAGACAGGCCACTATCAATAATAGTAGTACAAAAGGGGAGCGAGAGTGGCTTCCCCTGGCCGTGAGAATGCGAGCTAGCGTGTGCACGGCGTTACCGATGCCTCCCGGCACATCCGCAACTGCTCTTTCTCGACGATGCAGGCATGCTCAGGGCGTTCGATTTCAGCGCGGCCGGTCTGCGGGAGGGATTTCGCTATCGCATACCGGTGGATCCCCGGTCGATGGATCCGGCAATCCGCGCCGACTGCGATTATCTGCACCTGGCCGTACCTTCAGATGACCTGATCTCCTGTTTTCACCAAACAGGCCGGGGGCTGGAATGAACCATCGTAAAATCAAGAAGTAACGAGTGGTTTGGTTGACGGCTGTCGTTACAGCTTTCTTTGGCGGTCGGATTTTGAAATGATACCATTTTTGCCAAGCACGGTTGTTGAGCTTGCTCGTATCGATAACGGTGAAATGCCCTGCCTCAGATGCAGTTTCCTTTCTTTCTCGAAGACGTCACACACATTACGTCACTACTGGTCTTTTCTAGGCACGATGGTCGTGTCACCTACTTCAACGGCGACTTGCCGGTATTTGCTCACGATGTGGAAGATATCGACTCGTTCCGGATGATCACAGCACAATTCTGTGTCAATGGTAATACCAAACAAGTTGACATTATCCGCGTCTTTGGGATTTCCAAGATCGGCATCAAACGGGTGGTAAAACTTAATCGCGAAGCGGGAGTGAAAGGATTTTATGCCAAACGAAAGACCCGTGGGCCTGCAGTCTTGACCCCACCGGTGCTGGAACAGGCGCAGCAGTTACTGGATAAGGAATTGGAGACGCCGGAAGTGGCGGATCGGTTGGGTATTAAGCGCGATACCCTATCCAAGGCCGTGCGTGCAAGTCGTTTACATCAGCGTGTAAAAGAAAGACCCCGGACGTCCCGTTAAGTACCAAGAGCGAGCGCAGTGATAAGGATAGCGAAGCGCCCATGGGAATGGGGGGCAGTAACGTCGGCGCAAGAATAGCGGCCAGTGTCGGTGAATTGGAAGATCCCGTTGCAGCGGACTTTCAGCCCGCCCTGGATGTTTCCAACGGCGGTGTATTATTTGCGCTACCGGCATTATTGGCGGTGGGATTACTCAAAACAACGGGACGTTTTTTTGAACTATCCAAAGGCTATTATGGGCTGGAGAGTTTATTCTTGCTACTGGCCTTCATGGCGCTTGCCCGGCTGAAGTCGATTGAGTCGTTGTGCTACTGTGCTCCGGGAGAATGGGGGAAGCTGCTGGGATTGGATCGGGTTCCGGAAGTCCGCACCCTACGGCAAAAGATTCGCCTGCTCTCGGATAACGATCGACCGGAGCAATGGAGCGGTGAACTGTGCAGGCGCTGGATGAAAGCGGCTCCCGAGCAGGCAGGCACCCTCTATATCGATGGTCATGTGCGCGTCTATAACGGTCATCAAACCAAACTTCCACGCCATTACGTTGCGCGCCAGAAATTGTGCCTGCGCGCCACCAGCGACTACTGGGTCAATGCGATGGACGGGCAACCTTTCTTTATCATCCACCAAGCCGTCGATCCCGGCATGATCAAGGTGATCGAACAGGAGATCCTGCCTCGTCTGGAACAGGATGTCCCTATCCAACCCGGCGAAGCGGAACTGGCGGCTGATCTATTGCGCCATCGTTTCACCCTTGTGTTCGACCGGGAAGGGTACAGTCCGGTGTTCCTGGCGCGAATGAAAGCCCGGCGAATCGCCTGCATTACCTACCACAAATACCAGGGTGAGGACTAGTCAGAAGAGGAGTTTCACCCCGCCACAGTCGAGATGCCGAACGGTCAGAAGGTGGAGATGAGACTGGCTGAGCGAGGAAGTTGTCTGAGCAATAAACTCTGGGTGCGCGAGATTCGCAAGCTCACGGAGCGGGGACACCAGACTGCTATTGTCGCGACGGATTACCGTTCGACACCAGCCCCTTTGGCCGTTGCGATGTTCTCTCGATGGTCGCAGGAAAACTTCTTCAAGTATGCGCGGGAGCACTACAATCTTGACCGCTTGGTGGACTATCGCACCGAAGCGATTTCCGACCCCCTACAGATGTTAAATCCCGACCACCGCCGGCTTGATAGCCAAGTGTGTTCAGGCACCGGAAAATTGAATCGCCGACTGGCTCAATTTGGCGCTATGAACCTGGAAGAGGCGATCGATCCAGAACCGGTTGCGTCATTCTTGCAACGAAAAGCCGATTTACAGGAAGAGATCGAGCACATGCAAAATGAGATCCTGACACTCAAAGGAGAACGCAAAGACACAGCCCGGCATATTAGCATGGATGAACTGCCCGAAGAGGAGCGCTTTCAGCGGTTGAGTACATCCAGTAAACATCTGATCGACACCATCAAGATGATTGCCTATCGGGCAGAGACGGCAATGGCGAATCTATTGCGCGAGACGATGTCTCATCCTGACGAGGTCCGCGGCCTATTGCAGACGATCTACAAGTCTGACGCTGATCTTTTACCCGACCATAACTCGGGAACTCTGACAATGCGTCTTCATCATATGGCCAACCACAGTTCTGATGCAGCAATCCAGAAATTATGTCATGAGTTGAATGCGACGAAAACTCAATTACCGGGGACAAAGTTACGTTTGGTGCTGAAACTGGGGTCGAGTCAGAATCCCAGAGATCAGGTCATCTGACCTTACCGGGGTGTCTTCTATGCCCGGCTCACCCCGGATGGCACTCCCGTGATCGAACGCTATCTCTATCGTACCCGGTTCTCACCAGCCCATTGGGATATCGATCCCGAGAGCCGCACCTGGATCGGGTCGTGCGCCATCGCCTGGACAGACTGCCGCTGCGGGGTGATATTTCGGAGCTTGCCTGTGCCTGTGACGATGCTGGATCTAGCCATCATCAGCGACGATGCCGGACAGTTCAATGTGCTTTTGCACGCCCTGTGTTGGATCCATAGCGACCGGGTCTTTCAGCGCATACTGCCGCTGAACGACAACCACGCCCAAGTGTGTCTTCGATCTCGTGATGCGTTTTGGGACGTCCCAGTCCCCAAAACGCACTCGATCGCTGCGCGCCATGGAGAGCGAAGCGAAGGCGCGTAGTCCCCGGTAGC
>JAAELC010000362.1 GCA_024227135.1 Gammaproteobacteria bacterium | reverse complement strand
GGACGGATGACATGCGGCCTTGGGTCGTGCGGCCCGGCAACCTTCCGGTAATCGCTTTGGCCATTCATTGCGGGCATTCCATGCGCCCTGAGGTTGAAAAACTCAGTGCCTTGAGCGAAGCCCAACGTGAGCGTGAGGAGGACCCCCACACTCAGCTTTTCCTGCCAGATGACGCCACTCAGGTGATTGTACACTGCTCCCGTTTTGAAGTGGATCTGAATCGGGTGCGTGAAAAGGCGGTATACAGAACGCCGGATGACGCTTGGGGGTTGAAAATCTGGAAGGCACCCCCGACTCAATCCTTGGTGCAGGGCTCCCTGGCCATATATGACTGGTTTTACAGGGAGTTGAACCAGTTGATCCAAGAGCAGATTGACCGCCATGGCCGGGTGCTGCTTTTAGACATGCATTCCTACAACTACCGGCGTCATGGACGCCATGCCCCAGCCCAGCCCCCGGCGGAGAATCCAGAAATCAATCTGGGAACAACGCCTTTAGGTAAACGCTGGGAAAGCGTGGTAACGCGCTTTATAGATGATCTTTCCAGTTTCGAATT
>JAAELC010000361.1 GCA_024227135.1 Gammaproteobacteria bacterium | reverse complement strand
TGGGTACCGGATTGGCCATCGACTGGATGATGAAATCTGATGCACGGGATACCGGGAAGCTTCAGGCAGGTGAAGGAAGCTATGATTCCTGGCCTGAAAGCGTTCAGGTCGATGACTTTCTGCACAACGGCAACAAGCTGATCGGCATCCGTGATCTCACTGCCGTTCTACGCCAATCCCGGAAGGTGAATCCGGAATGAGCTTTGATGTTGCAGAACAAGGGTGTTGGCAGGTCGAGAGCCAGTCGGGCCCGTTATCTCACCTGTAGATTTTCCAGAATTCGAGCCGCCAGAGCATCTACGGGTATATCCTCGTGTTTCGGACGGCTACCCCCCGGATGCCAGATAAAATAGTCGGTTTTTCCATCATTGAAGTCCAGAGTGTCGTAGACAGCGGGCATGCTGGGTACATGGTCCCCATAGAAACACAAGACAGAGTCGGGTGTCCTGTCTTTTAATTCACTGGTTATACGACCAATCATGCGGTCGGCATTTTCCAGGTGTCGGAGGTACACACTGAGATCATGAAATTCGTTGGGAGGGTCGACCTGGTAAACCCGCTTTCTGTCTTCCGGGTTTATCGCTTCCAAGTGCAGGGGGCCGTGGTTTTCCATGGTAATGGCAAACACAAACAACGGTTCATTGGATTCATCCAGTGTCTCCAGTATCTTCTCCGCTACCGCAAGATCACTGATGTAGGGGCCGAATCGCTGGGATTTTTCGAATACTGAAATATCCAGAAACTCATCGAACCCCATGAGACTAAAAAGTCGGTCACGACCGAAAAATCCGGCCTGGTTGGGATGGATGCACAGGCACCGGTAACCCTGGGACTTCAAGTGGGAAGCAATAGAGGGAATGTGCCTTCCGGAGAAGGACTGGTAGGGGTCGAATCGTCGGATGCCAAGCCCGCTATTTGGAATTCCAGTGAGGAAAGAAAACTCCGAACGCATGGTGTAGGCACCCCATGCCGGTACCTCCAGGCGTCCGCTGTTTTGCGCTTCCGCAATACAGCAATCGAAGTGTTTGAGTATATCGGTTCTGATGGATGGGTGTAGTTTCCTGGCATCGAAAAAAGATTCACTCTGGATAACGATGATGTTCGGTCTGTGTAGCCGCCCGGGCTGGGGAGAGATAGATGGTTTACTGCCCTCTTTCGGCACTGAAAAACTGGATGAAAGTACCGTTGCAGGAGTACGGATTGCCATCACGAGATAAATGACCAGGGAGGCTGCGAGGCCAAAATGCTTAATATCCTCGCTGGGCGCCAGGGTTGGCGTCAGTTTTTTGCTGACAACGACTGATGTCACAACAAGACCGGTCGTTAAGAGTCCCAATGAAAGCAGTGCAACCGGGCTGGAGGATCCATAGGTGAACGCTGCAGGTTCCAGCGCCAGGCAACCATAAGTGACGAGTCCACCCACCAATAAAAAAGCAATAATCTGGCCCGCACCCAGAAACGGCAGGTAAAGGCGCGGGTGTCTCAATGCCTGGGTGAAAAGGACCAGGTCGGATATGACCAACGGCTCCCTGAGGGCCTTGAATTTCGCGTTGCTGACGACAATCAGCACGCCATGTCCGAGCAGCACTGCCGCAGCCGTGAAGAACGGGCGGCGGGTGACAAGGAAAAACAGCAGGAATGCGATGGTATAAGTTAGAATATTGAGGCTGATGGCCAGTGTCTTGCGATCCGTAATGGAGTGATCTGGTCTGGCAAACCGATCCATCAGCAGGCAAGGCATTAAGGTGAGCAGGTAAACGGCTATGGACATTGAGCTAGTACTCCGTCCGCGTGACATTAATGGATACAGTACTGTTACATGGACGGAACACTGGCACTATGTTGATGAATTCCCGGGTTGATTCACATGGGGAAAGAGTGGGTACATGTAAAAAACCCATACCCGCGGTCGGTGACAGGTTGTGGGTCTGGCCTTTATGTGGCGCGGTCATTATAAAGTGGCTGCATCGTCCTTAGTCGCAGTTGTGGTGCATCCCCCTACTCAATCTTTCGAATCCAGGGCACTGTCGTAACCGAAGAGGGAAATCAGTCGATCCGATAAGACGGGCGGTATCGTGGAAAGAAACCACATGCCCAGGTTCATGGGGAACGGGAAAGAGATTCGTGCCCGATCATTTGCCAGACCGGCCTTTATCATCCCAGCTGCCTGTTGCGGTGCGATCATAAAGGGTTTCGGGCCCGGGAATCTATCACTCATGGCTGATTTCACAAAACCGGGGCAGATCACCGAAACTCCCACCCCATCTGCTGCCAATAGTCCACGCAAGGCTTCGCCGTAGACCTTTATGGCGGCTTTGCTGCCGCAGTAGGCTGGTGTTATGGGCAGGCCGTGGTAGCCGGAGAGGGAACTCATCAATCCGATCTGGCCCTGCCTCCGTTCCCGCATGCGCTCTATCAAGGGATGTACCGCACTTAAAACGCCATAGAGGTTGGTATCCAATATTTTTTTTGTATCTTCCCAGGACTCGATTTGTCCATTGGCCCCGATACTGCCTGTAATACCTGCATTAGCAACAATCAAGTCGATTGGATGCGCCTGATCTATAGCGATTACCCATTCACGCAGGCGGTCATGGTCTGTTACATCGATAGGCTCTACAAGCACCTTCGCTCCAAGCGATTGGCAGTTTTCACCCACAGATGTGAGCTTCGCCCGGTCGCGTCCGGTCAGGGCCAGTGTGACCCCGTTTGCTGCGTATGAAGTGGCCAGGGCAGATCCAATGTCTCCACTGGCACCGGTCAAGAGTATTCTTTTTGGTAAAAACATCGATCAGCCTCTTTTACCGGTGCTCAAGAACCGGTGGGCAACATACGTTTTAAGGATCCTGCCACAGCCATCTTG
>JAAELC010000360.1 GCA_024227135.1 Gammaproteobacteria bacterium | reverse complement strand
GGCCAGAAATGAGGGGGGGTCCAGACAAAGATAATCAACACCAGCAGCAATGGCTGAATCGCCACTTCCCCAGTGATGGCACACCAGCCCAGCAGAGGGGGTGCCGCACCTGCCAGCCCTCCCCAGACGATGTTCTGTGGAGTGGATCGTTTCAGGTAAAGGGTATAGATCACTGCATAACCGATTAATGCAAAAAAGGTCAGTAGTGCTGTCAGCGGGTTGACCAGAAACACCAGTATGAGCATCGAAACTACAGCAAGTCCGATGGCAAATGACATGGCATGAAAACTGTCCATGTGTCCGCTCGGCAGCGGTCGTTTACTGGTTCTGTCCATCAACGCATCGATACGCTGATCAATGACATGATTCAGAGCGGCACCACTGGCGGCGGCCATAGAAATCCCCATCAGACCAAAAATCAAGGATTGCCAGGAAACAGCACCCGGGGTGGAAAGCAACATGCCAACCAGGGCGGTGAATGCAATCAGCAATACCACCTTTGGTTTGGTCAGTTCGTAATAAAACCTCCAGGAGTTGGAAGTTAATACGGGTGCAGGTATTTCATTCGTAGCCATCTTATTCGCCTGTAACCCAGTTTTTTGAGGCTTTCAGTAATTTTTCCATATCCTTGAGGATTTCCTTAGAGGTCAATCTATCCGCGTCGTGCACCATCATCAGGTTCCGATAGGGATCGATGACGAAGATCTTATTCCCGGACGCCCAATCGGTAAAATCGAGCAGCGATTCCACCCTTGACCTGTCTTCATCGTTGACTGCGACCCCCACCAGGACGCCCTCAAGCTCTGTCAGAGACGGAAGGGAAACCGGCTGACCGGCCTTCGGTAACAATATCAACAGTCTTTGCACCCGCTGTCTTTCGGCACCCAGAGCCCGCCTTATCTGACTGACCTGCAACAGACGCTCCTTGCAGGGTGTACCACACTCTTCCCGGCTGGCCACGACCAGCGACCACGCATCTTTGAATTCATTCCAATCGAGAGGCTCGCCCCGGGGAGTAAACAACCGAAGCGCTTCGGCAGTTCTGGGGGGCTGTACCAACAGACCGTTGTTGCTGTGACGATCAGGCAACCACTGGGGATTGAGAAACAAAATCCAGCCCACCAGTGGTGGTAGAGCAAATACGGCCACAAGCAGAATGAGTGGGACCAGGCTACGTTTCCTGGGCGTCGTTTCCATGGTGTTTGTCATTCTGATAAACCCCTCGACGAGCGCTTTATCAGCGATAGCCGAATCCAGAGAATTCCCACAATCAGTGCAAATGCAAACCACTGCAGTGCATACCCCAGGTGCATCCCGTCACTGACGGGTTTATTGACCCAGCTACGAACAAACCCATGGCTGTCTTTGGGTGACTGAAGCAGCAGAAAAGGATACACCTGTTGTCCTGACCAGACACTGTAATCCTCCAGCGTAAAGTAGGGCCACTGCTGGGATGAGGTGGTTCCCAGGCCCTCACCCAGACGTATGGCAGGTGGCTCCGGCACCACGGCAAAACCGTTAACTCTGAGATCTGTCGAGGGTGAATCCCCGATCCCGGCAAGGGATCCTACCCAACCCCTGTTAACCAGGAGATAGCGGTCATGTCCTTCCATCTTCAAGGGAGTTATCACATGATAACCCCTGTTACCCTGATGTTTACGGTTTTCAAGATAGATGGATTTAGCTGTCAGGAAAACCCCTTTCGCAGACAGCATGCGATGCTCGACTGCCTCAAACTGAGGCACACTGCCGTCGAGGTTGAGCACCGGCATTTCGCGCCTCGTCTCCTGAATCTCCACCAATGCGCGCTTCTGAGCCCCACGATCCAACTGCCAGAACCCCAGCCCAGCAAACACTGGCACTAATATAAGCATAAATAATGTAGGGATTAACTGGGGCCTAAAAATGGAGAAACGGAGGCTCATTGTGGTCTATAGTGATATAACTGACACGAATTGAGCCTACCGCTCCCAACCAGCGCCTCAGCAAGACTGAGTAAAAGAGGAAAAGATCATGGATCTCATGATAAAAATACCGGTTATCCTGGTACTCGTATTCATCGTACTCTCTCTTTTCCAAGGTATGTACTACCTTGCCAAAGACGATGGTGAACAAGACAGGACACGCGTGGTACGGGCACTGACAGTGCGTATCGTACTTTCTCTTTTACTCTTTTCAATATTGCTGGTCGGTTACTGGTTGGGCATTCTACAGCCCCACGGTTTGTAGAGACCCTGCTTATAACCAGTAAACGAATACAAACAACCCCAGCCAGACCACGTCGACAAAGTGCCAGTACCAGGCAACGGCTTCAAACGCAAAATGGTTGTGGGCACTGAAGTGCTTCTTCATGGAGCGTCCAAGTATGGCCATCAGCATGATGGCACCCATGGTGACGTGAAAACCGTGAAAACCGGTCAGCATGTAGAAGGTCGAACCGTAGGCCCCGGAACCGAGAGTCAGGTTCAAATCGGCATAGGCATGACCGTACTCGTACATCTGCAGCACCACGAATATGAGACCAAGTGCAACGGTGGCAATCAAACCGTTGATCAGCTGTTTTTGATTATCGACCTTAAGTCCCCAATGGGCCCAGGTGATGGTGGCGCCACTGGTCAGCAGGATCAGGGTGTTGATCGCCGGTATACCCCATGCCCCCATGGGTGTGAAGTCACCCCCCATTTCACCGGGTCCATGACTCGGCCAGGCCGCCTCGAACCCCGGGTAGAGCAATTCCTGAGTGGAGCCAAGATAGCCTTCCCCCCCCAGCCAGGGAAGAGCAATAACCCTGATGTAGTAAAGTGCGCCAAAAAAACTCAGAAAAAAGAATACTTCCGAGGCGATAAACCAGAACATGCCCATACGAAATGAAGTATCCACCTGCTTGTTATAGCGGTTGCTCAGACTTTCATCGACCACATCCCGAAACCAGCGATAGAGCAGGAATGCGAAAAGCAACAGACCAGCAAATATGACCCATTTACCAACGCCCACACCATTGATGGTCAGCGCCACTCCCATCAGCATGGTAAAAACCGAAAACATGCCCACTATCGGCCATGGACTTGGATCTGGAATAAAATAATCGTCGCTTTGCGCCTTTGCCGACATTGCTAGCCCTCTATAGATTTGGTCTGGTTATATATAGTTGAGTATCTCTGAACAGCCGGTGATCGAATACCGGTATTCAACCCTGATCATTTGCCGTAACCTTCGGTTCGGCCACTCCGCCCTGACTCGGTTTCAATTTCATAAAATTGTAGGAGAGCGTGAGTGATTCGATTCCTTTGGGCAGGTCCGGCGATACCATGAATCGCAATGGCATCTCTACACGCTCTCCCCCGACCAGAGTCTGCTTATTGAAGCAGAAGCATTCCAGCTTGCTGAAAAATGGTGTTGCCTGCCAGGGTACGACACTGGGAATCGCCTGCCCGGTCACTTGGCTGTTGCTGCGATTACGTGCCAGGAAAACCACCTCATTGATTTCCCCGGGGACCACTTCCACCCGATGTATTCCCGCCTCGAACTCCCAGGGTAAACTGGGAGCCACGGTAGTATCGAATTTTATGGTTACCCAACGATTCGGGTCAGGGGCCACCATCGGTACTGCTTCGCTCCTCTCCCCCCCGGTACGCAATGCCACCGACTGTACACCGGTAACCTTACATATCAGGTCATAGAGAGGCACCATCGCAAACCCGAAACCGAACATACCCACAACGACCAGGGACAACACCACGGCGGTCCGCCGATTACGGGTTCCCGTGGCCAATTTTGGATCATGCACGACTAACCTCCTGCCTGATTCCCGACAATCCGGAAAATACCTGTCCAGAACGGGATGGAGGTGAAAAACACCAGCAGAGCAAATGCCGCCAGGAGCAATGCAACCACGATATTCTTTTTCCGGAGTTCCGATGTTTGTTCACTCATGACCCTGGTTTCCGATTTCATCACTCATTACTTGATCGTAGGTGCCACTTCCCAGGTGTGGAACGTCGGTGGTGAGTCCAACTCCCACTCGAGGCCATCCGCTCCTTCCCATGCCCTCGCCTTGGCTTTCTGACCACCTCTTATGGTCGAAATGACGATATAGAGCAGCAACAGGTGGCTGAAACCAAAAATCATGGCGCCAAAGCTCGACAGCACATTGAATTCGGTGAACATGACATTGTAGTCAATGATTCGCCGCGGCATACCTGCAAGACCCAGGAAATGCTGAGGGAAGAACGTGATGTTGAAGCCAACAATGTTGGTCCAGAAAAAGATTTTTCCCAGACGCTCGTCGTACATGTGCCCGGTCCACTTCGGCAGCCAGTAAAACACACCGGCAAACAGGCCAAACACAGCACCAGGCATCAACACATAGTGGAAGTGGGCCACCACGAACATGCTATCGTGGTATTGCATATCTGCAGGCACAACCGCCAGCATCACCCCACTCAGTCCTCCGAAGGTGAACATCAGAATAATTGCGATGGCAAACAGCATCGGAGTTTCGAATGTCATGGCTCCCCGCCACATGGTGGCGATGAAATTGAATATCATCAGACCGACGGGAATCGAAATGATAATGGTGCCGATCATGAAGTAGGTGACCGCCCCCAGGGACATACCGACGGTGTACTGATGATGTGCCCACACCACCATTCCGATGGTGGCCACAGCCAGCATCGCACCAACCATGGAGTTGTAACCAAAAAGTGGTTTTCGGGAGAAAGTTGGAATCACATGGGAGAGTACACCGATCGATGGAAGCAACAGAATGTACACCTCGGGATGACCAAAAAACCAGAAAAGATGCTGAAACAGCACCGGATCACCACCGCCCGCCGCATCGAAAAAACTGGTGCCGAAATGACGGTCGAACAGCAACATGGTAACGCCGCCCGCAAGAACCGGCACGACCAGGATCAATAGAAACGCGGTTACGAGCCAGGTCCAGCAGAACATGGGCATTTGCATCAGTTTCATGCCCGGTGCCCGCATGTTGAGCAGGGTGACGATAATATTGATTGACGCCAGGATGGACGAAGCACCCAACAGGTGGATCGCGAAAATCAGGAAATCCATGGACATTCCGACCTGGATCGATAAGGGCGGATAAAGGGTCCAGCCCGTATTGATCTGGGTACCACCACCCGGGAAGAACGGAACCACGAACGAGAGAATAAGCATGGTGGCCGCGGCTGGAAGAATCCAGAAACTGAGGTTATTCATTCGGGGCAGCGCCATATCCGGTGCCCCGATCATCATCGGGATCATCCAGTTTGCCAGGCCGGCCGCCGCCGGCATTACCGCACCGAAAATCATGATCAATGCATGATTGGTGACCAGGTTGTTGTAGAGGTCAGGATCCACCAACTGGATACCTGGCATAAACAACTCGGCGCGTATCACCATGGCACTGGCACCGCCAAGAAACAGCATGGTTAACGCGAACAGCAGATACAGGGTTCCTATATCCTTGTGATTGGTGCTGTACAGCCAACGCCGCCAGCCCGTAGGTGTCTCATGATGATGAGCATCGTCATGCGTCAGGGTCGTAGTACTCATTTCATGGTTCTCCTTTATCGTGCCTGTTTGACGTCGGCGGGTTGCACGACGTCACCAGTATTGTTGTCCCAGGCGTTACGCTCGTATGTCATAATCGCCGCAATCTCGAGATCGTTCATTGTACCCCAGGCCTGCATGGCCGTTCCTTCCTTCCCGTTCAGCACTATATCCAGATGAGCAGCCACAGGACCCAGTGCAATCGGCGATGCCTTGAGTGCAGGAAAAGCCGGGGGAAGCCCCAGACCGCTGACCTGATGACAGGCGGCGCACTTGGTGTTGTACAATTCCTCACCTTTGGCCATCAACTCATCTTTCGACCAGGTCTTGCCAGCGCTCGCCTCGGCAAGTGCGGCCACTTTGAT
The DNA here is from genome assembly GCA_024227135.1 of Gammaproteobacteria bacterium. GTDB lineage: Bacteria > Pseudomonadota > Gammaproteobacteria > Chromatiales > Chromatiaceae > JAHEHQ01. Next base: position 9,552 of record JAAELC010000360.1, on the reverse strand, counting down.
CTGGTTCTGCTCTTCCAGCCAGTTATCGAATTTGTCCTGGGATACCACTTCCACCACGATGGGCATACGGGAATGCCAGGTGCCGCAGATTTCAGCACATTGGCCTCTAAACACACCTTCTCTATCCAGATCCGCCCAGGTCTCGGTGACATAACCCGGGATTGCATCCTTCTTGAACCCTAGTGCCGGCACCCAGAAAGCATGCAGTACGTCCGCCGAAGTATGCAGGAAACGTACTTTGGTATTGTTAGGTAGCAACAGGCGATTATCCACTTCCCGCAGATAGAGGTCCTCGGACTTCTCCTGCGGTATGTAGCGGCTTTCCACTTTGATGTTGTGATCCAGATAGTCGAATTCCCACCACCATTGGTGGCCGGTCACTTTCACATCCATGAGCTTTTCGCCTTCCGGCACCACCCAGACTTTTTTCAGGACCGCATCGGCCTTGCTCGCAATCGTGAGATCCACTCCCAGCACCATCACCGGAACAATGACCCAGGACCAGTTACCAAACCAGGATTTGTGAAAATTCTGATCGGGTTCGAACCCTTTGCTCTTGCGATGATAGTAGAGAGAATAAAAAACGATACCGAACACGATTAGCAACAGGACCGTTGAAACCTGCATGGTCATCATGTGGATATCATAGATTTCCTGTGCCACCCCTGCTGCCGGCTCCACAAAATTCAGACCGTACTCAGCCTGCGATCCGGTAGCGCCGAGCAGCCCGGAGGACGCCAACGCAAAACCCATTGTCTCTTTAAATCTGGAACACATACTTTCTTATTCTCCAGTCGTTTTGGGTGTGGCTCCGCCTGCCGTCACCAAGCCAACAAACCAATGGTCTAAATGTTAGATATTCGTATCGTCATTTTCCAACCGCGCAACGGAGGTCTTCGGCAAGAATCTCACGTTCGCTCTCGATCAGACTACGTCCTATTTCCACGAAACGTCCGTGAGAGCCGACAAGCAGTCGGCTAGGGTACCAGCTGCGAGGGCCTTTGTTTAGCCTGATCTGGAGCCAGGCAATGGGAAAACTGATCCGGTTACAATTCTTCGCCCCATTACTGACCCAAAGCATATCGTTCTCAATTTCTATCACCTGTCTCCGGGAAGCCCTCTCAAACTGCTTGTAAATCGCGAAACCAACCAGCCCTATTTCCAGCCCCGTGAACGGCAACACCAGCCAGGCACCAATCTGGAAAAAATACATACCCACTGCAACCAGGCAGGCAGTCAAAAACAAAAACACCCGCTTGGCTTGTTTCCAGGTCAAACTGCAATTGGGTTTAATGACAAAGGTTGCTCGGTTGTTTTCTGGACTGATATCTGATTCAACCACTAAATCACCTCCCTGGATCAGGAAGAACCAAATCCGCGCAACAGTCATCAGGATGCAAATTTATTTTTCAGTTTATGATTAAAGTCAATTCCAAAGCAACAAAAAATGTGTAGTAAATTAATATAGGTATATGAGAATATTACGCATATGTGATTCATATTCCCTAAAATGTTTAAGTTTGATATGCGCTGATACTCTGTCTATGCTCGATTTTGTCAGGTATACCAGACCTTTCGCCACAGAATTTACAGGATCCAGAGGCTACCGATGACCAAAACAATCTCTCCAAACGATTCCCAGCAACCCGGTGAGGTGCCTGGAATCAAGGACATCACACTAGACAGCCCCTGGGAATGGATAGCAGCAGGCTGGAAAGATTACCGGGAGACACCTATAGTCAGCTTGAGTTACGGCCTTACATTCGTTTTCGTCAGTTATCTGCTGACTCTCCTGATTTATTCAGGAAATATGTTCTATCTCGTTCCCCCTCTGACCGCCGGCTACTTTCTGGTGGCTCCCATTCTGGCGGTTGGGCTCTATGAGATGAGCCGAAGACTGGAAACAGGAGAGGAGACTAACATTTCAGTGGCAATACAGGCATTGAACAGAAATCCAACCAACCTGCTGGCCATGGGTCTGGTGTTGATGATGTCGCTGCTATTCTGGATGATGATTGCCAACCTGGTTTTCGCCCTGTTTTATACCGGTATCGATCTGACCATGGATAGCTTCCTGGTCAATCTTTTCCTTTCTGGCGAAAACACCGGTTTCCTGGCCGCAGGAATGATCTCTGGCGGAATAGTTGCGGTGCTGGTTTTCAGCATCAGTGTGATATCGGTACCCATGCTGGTGGATCGCCCGGTGAATGTCTTTATGGCGGTGAGAACCAGTTTCAACGCAATGGTGCAAAACCCCAGAGAACTCTTTCTGTGGGGTGCACTGATCGTCATGTTCGTCTGGATCGGACTGATGACTTTTTATATCGCTTTTGCCGTTTTCATGCCGATAATCGGCCACGCCAGCTGGCACGCTTACCGCGACCTGGTTCCGACCCCTGGAGAGGTGTAATGAAGATCAATGTTGAAGTCGACCTTACGCCCGCGGAGTTCAGAAAACTCCTTGGCTGGCCGGATGTGGAGACTTTTCAGAACAAGCTCCTCGACCAGGTAAGCCAGCAGATGGACTCCGGGGCAGAAGGATATGATCCCCTGACGCTCCTGAAGCCCTTTATGGCGCAATCCGCCGGTGCGATGGATATTTTTAATCGTTTCATGGGTGGCATCGTACAGAACTATGGGAATACCAGCAGCAGCCCCAAGGAAGAGAAATAGAGCGGACTCCGGGACCTCAGATCACATTACCAGTATCGATCAGGCAGTTATTGGACAACAGTAGTGTGACTGCCAAATCAAAAGCTTCTGAGGAAACGCCTGATTGAGCCCCGGTTTCATCCCAGACCCGTCTGCGGCTGACTGTCAACACCGAATACGACCACAGCCTGGTCGACGGTGTCTCTATACCCCTCTCAAGCGCCCGCCCGCGGGTGGTGAATCAGGAAAGGTTCGGACCGGCTAAACAGGTCAGGAGAAAAACGATGCAATACGACACCGACAATATTTTTGCAAAAATCCTTCGAAACGAAATCCCCTGTAACCGGGTATACGAAGATGACTTCGCCCTTGCCTTTCATGATATCGCGCCCCAGGCCCCAGTCCACGTACTGGTGATCCCCAAGGGGGAATACATCTCTTTCGATGATTTTTCCAGCACAGCCCCCGCTGAAGAAATTGCCGGTTTTTATCGTGCCGTGCAGAAAGTTGCAATACAGCTGGGGCTCCGGGAAGGAGGATATCGCGTGCTCACCAACATCGGCGCCCATGCACATCAGGTGGTCATGCATTACCACCTGCATCTCTTCGCCGGCTGTGACCTGGGTTCCATGGTGAAAAAAGGACTGAACTGACAAACACGTTGTTACGTGTACTGTACATAAAATGATCGACCGAACACTTGCCGTGGCCCCCATGCTGGACTGGAGCGATCGGTATTTTCGTTTCTTCATGCGGCTGATATCCCCCAGTGCACTGCTGTACTCCGAGATGGTGACCACGGGCGCCCTGCTTCATGGGGACAGACAGCGACTACTGGGACTCGACCCCAGCGAACACCCGCTGGCACTACAACTGGGTGGCAGCAACCCCAGCGATCTGGCCCGTTGCTGCCGGATAGGGGAGCAGTGGGGTTATGATGAGATCAACCTCAATGTGGGCTGCCCGTCGGACCGGGTCCAGGAGGGCCGTTTCGGTGCCTGCCTGATGGCCGAGCCCAGGTTGGTATCGGATTGTGTCGTCGCGATGAAAAATACGGTTTCGGTACCTGTTACGGTGAAGCATCGCACCGGCATCGACGACCGGGACAGCTACCAGGAGCTTTGCGATTTTGTCGGCACTGTTGCCGAAGCGGGTTGCTCCACTTTCATCGTCCATGCTCGTAAAGCCTGGTTGAAAGGCCTCAGCCCGAAAGAAAACAGAGAGATCCCTCCCCTGGAATACGAGAAAGTTCATCAACTGAAGAGAGACTTCCCCGACCTGCAGATTGTCATCAACGGCGGCATCACCAGCCTTGATGACTGTAGAAATCAACTGGACCGGGTGGATGGTGTGATGATCGGCCGGGAAGCCTATCGGAATCCCTGGCTACTGGCAGAAATCGACAGGGAACTGTTCGGTGACCCCGCTCCGCCAGCCAATCGAATCCAGGTGATTGAACAATTACTCCCGTTCACTGACAACCTGGTCAGGAACGGGCTTCCTCTTAACAAAATCACCCGGCACATCCTGGGTCTTTTTCATGGCGAACCGGGCGCCCGAGCCTGGCGGCGACACCTCAGTTCCAATGCCACGAAAAAACAGGCCGACATTTCTGTCATTCAGGAGGCCGCAAGACAGCTGCCAGGTGGCCGGGTGCTCATGAACGATAACCCCACACCCTCGATGTAGCAGGGACGGGTACAACATTTATAAAGCGTTTCTCAGTAAAACCCCGCAGCCGGTGGCTGGTTGTTTCTTTTCCAGGCATCCCTATCCAACTGCGGTACGCCGGATCGATACTGAACCTGCCTGTATCTCACGCGACAGAATTTGAACCAGCCCCAATCTGTCGTAACCGGGCAATTGGTATAGGTGGTGCGTGAGTGAACCATCAGCCTAATCGAGGCTACCGCCAACAACTATCCACCGGACTGTTGATGGTTAGGGCCTGAACAGGAACTGCCAGGACAGAAATAACCCCATAAATCAAAGTAACAAATAGAGGCAATTTCTATTTATTATCTTCGTGATCTGAGTCATAATATTTTCGTGAACCAGATCACGTTATTGAAAAAACATTAAGAATTTCATTCATCTAAAGGCAGGACCAAAGACATGTCAGTTGATACAAGAAAGAAGTTTTCCCAAGGCCTTGTCGTGCTGGCGCTCATCCTTGCAAATATTGCCTACCTGTTCTTTTCACCCTTGTTTCCCTCCTGAATACAGGATCGGAGAAAACGTTCAAACAGGTCAGCGTATTCTTACACTACCAAGGGTGAAAGACGCATTATGTGAACTCGAACGGTCAGCTATTCTTTGTAGCCTGTACAAAGAAAACAGGTTGACTGAATCGATAGGTGATACATTGGTAAAAAACAAAAAAGAAAAAGTGTTGCAGGTGCTGATCATTCTGACTTTGATCGTGGCCAACGTTGCCTATGTGGCACTCTCCCCACTCTTTCCTTCATGATGCATCTGAAAAGAGAAGGCTGGCGTAGACGGCTGCAAAGCGAGTGATCAGCCTGTCTGCTAGACTCCAAACAAAAGGGTTTTAGACAAAGCCCCTCTCCGCCAGGCGGATATCCGCCCCGCTGTTCCTGGCCGCATCCCTGCTTCGCTATCAATACTTTTCACCACCAACCCTCACTTGGTTGCCAATTCGGTGTCCAGCTTTTTTAGAACAGCACCCACCTCGGGGGTATGCCCGGGCGTGAATCGGATCGCCCGGGTTTGTTCAGCTGCAGTCAACGGCTGACAGGCTCCGATCTGAGCTTCGAGAACCTGCAGATCGGCATCTGATGCATCCTGTCCTTGTCGAAAACGGTGCCTGATTCGCTTCCTCATCACATTAACCGGTGCCTGAAACTCCAGTATGAGAAAGGGGATCCCTCGACCTGCAGCGAGTTGCTGGAAACGGGTGCGATGGACTAAACTCAAAAAAGTCGCATCCACTACCACCGTGAAACCGGCCTCCAGCAACACCCCGGCCAGTTCCAGAAGTCGGTGATAGGTCTTTTCGCTGAATGCACGGGTATAATAACCCCCCTCTAATGGCTTGGAGCCGAGATCAGAGCAACCAGCCTGACTGACCAGGCGTTTACGCTCCACATCCGAGCGAATTCTGACTGCCGGCAACTTCTGGATCAACTCTCCCGTTCCATGGCTCTTCCCCGACCCAGACAGGCCATGAGTAATCAGCAGCGCCGGAGTACCCGCCACTGTGTAACTTTCTGCCAACGCCAGATAAGCCATCAGCTCCAAATGTAAATGCTCATACTGACAGGCGGGTAGATCATCCTGTTGCAATCTGATAGCAATAACTTTGGCGCGTATCATAGCCCGATAAACCTGATAGAAACGCAACAATCTGAGTCCTTCGTAGTCCCCGGTCAGCTCCAGGTATCCATTGAGAAGCCTTTGCGCGAGCTCTGGCCGACCTTTTTTATCCAGGTCCATCGATAGAAACGCCAATTCGCTGATGGTATCGATCCATCGCAGCTGCGGATTGAATTCGATACCATCGAAAATGATAAGCCTCCCATCATCGACCGCTATGTTACCCAAGTGAAGATCTCCGTGACACTCACGAATGAATCCGGTTTCCATCCGGCTGGTTTCAACCGCCAGCAGTGCCTGGTGTTGTTTCCTGGACCAGCATTCGAGTCGACCCAATGATAGTGAGAACACATCACCCACCCCCAGTTTTCGGATATGAAAAAAATTCCCCTGCATCGGCAAAAACAGTTTCTGCGGTGTTCCATACCCCAGCGTCGGTGTGCTCCTGTCGATTCCGGCATGAAACTCTGCCAGCCGCTGAGCGATGGAATCGATCAATTCCCCACCCAGCAATTCAACATGATCCGCCAGCAGACCGGCCTGGATAAAACGACGCATTTTTACGGCGTATTCGATAGGAGAAGTGGTTTTTCCATCAATTTTGGGGGCATCGACAGGACCGTTAATAGCAACGGTGCCCAGGTAAATATCCGGAGCCAGGCGGGCATTCAGCCGCACCTCCTCCTTGCAGCAGAAGCACCGCTGTTCCAGCGTGGAGAAATCCAGAAACCCCAGATTCAGGGGTTTTTTCAGTTTGTAGGCAAATGCCCCAATCAACAGCACGGTAGAGATATGGGTCTGAATAATCTCCACTTTTTCCCCACGTTCCCTGTGTGAACGCGCCAGGTTATCTATAAGCCGGTTATGGAACGAAAGGGCGTTGGGCATGATTGCAGGTGGGTGGGTGTAATCCATTGGTGAGCAGTAACCCCCACATGAGCCAGGTTGGTAAGACCTACTGACCTGGGCATTGGTTTGCTGCTATGCCAGGCCGATATTGACAATATATTATTAATTTCTTATATTAGGCGTCATAAAATAACGGCAGTCACATCGATCCCGATACCACTTTACAGGAGCAGCCAAATGTCTATCGACCGTTTCATTCTAGCCATGGCCGGCGCATTCATTCTCATCAGCCTGGGGCTGGCCCACTATCATAGCCCGAACTGGCTCTGGGTTACCGCCTTTGTGGGCGTCAATCTGTTTCAATCCGCTTTTACCGGCTTTTGCCCCATGGCCATCATCCTTAAGAAGTTTGGTGGTAAGAGCGAATCCGCATTCTGATCCACACCAGCAGGGAAAGGATAAAACAATAACCCACCCGCGAAGACAGATTACAACTCATACAGGTTGGGGTGGTTGCTGGATTACCGAGGCTCTGAACCCAGGCCAGTCAGTCAGATTCATCGGTCACCGGCACGGCCAGCAGGTCGTGCTCGGTGGCATCGGTGATATCGACTTCGATAAAATCCCCCGACGCCAGTTCCCAGTCCCCGGATGCCAACACCCTGCCATCAATTTCCGGTGCATCTGCTGCGCTGCGGGCCACTACGCCCTGCGGGGACACTTCATCGACCAGCACAATCATCCTCTGACCAACTTTGGCCCTTAGCTTTGCGGCGCTGATTCCTTCCTGGACCACCATAAAACGTCCCATACGCTCCTGCTTCAGCGATTCCGGAACCGCACCGGGAAGCTCATTTGCCGCCGCACCGTCCACCGGCGAATAACAGAAACACCCCACCCGATCCAACCTGGCTTCCTGAATAAAATCCAACAAATTTTCGAAGTCCTGCTCTGTCTCTCCGGGAAATCCTACGATAAAGGTACTCCGCATCACGAGCTCAGGACATTGTTCACGCCATCTCGCTATACGTTCGAGCACTTTCTCGGTTGCCGCCGGCCTGCGCATAGCCCGCAATATGGGCTCGCTGCCATGCTGAAGGGGCATATCAAGATAGGGCAGAATAGTGCCATCAGCCATCAGAGGGATCAGTTCATCCACACTGGGGTAAGGATACACATAATGCAATCGAATCCAGATACCCAGGGATCCCAGCGCCTCAGACAGATCCGCAAGACGGCTCCTGACGGGCCTACCCCCCCAGAAATCGGTTCGATACTTCAAGTCGACACCATAGGCGCTGGTATCCTGGGAAACGACCAACAACTCTCTGACGCCCCCTTCTACCAGTTGCTGTGCTTCCTGCAAAACCTCCCCTGCCGCCCGACTCACCAGGTCGCCCCTCAGGCTGGGGATGATACAGAAACTGCAGTGATGGTTGCAGCCTTCGGATATCTTCAGATAGGCGTAGTGGCGCGGTGTGAGCTTTACCCCCTGGGGCGGTACCAGACTGGTGAACGGATCATGTCGCTGGGGCAGGTGCTCATGAACAGCGGACATCACAGCCTCATAGGCATGGGGGCCGGTTATTGCCAACACGCCGGGATGTGCACGGCGAATCGAATCTGCTTTCGCCCCAAGACAACCCGTCACGATGACCCGGCCATTGGCATCCAGCGCTTCACCGATAACCTCCAGCGATTCCTCCACCGCTTCGTCAACAAAACCACAGGTATTGACCAGAACCAGATCTGCATCCTCGTAGCTGGGAGAAATGCCGTACCCCTCAACCTTCAACTGGGTCAGAATACGTTCGGAATCCACCAGGTTCTTGGGACAACCCAGACTGACAAATCCTATTGCAGGTGCCTTTGGTTTCATGGAGTTTACCCTCTCAAAGACGCCATCAACCAGGCTTTACCGTAGACAGCAGATCCTGCAGGGCGGCCACCTGATCATCTCTGCGTATCTGCACCGTCATGGACTCCTCCAGCGCCAGCTCTCCTGCTTCCACGTGGGGTAACAATTGCTCCGCAAACTGTTCCATTATCAACATCCCCGCCCGATTAGGATCGTTGGCATCCGTGATCTTCCCGATCTGATCGTTCAGGTCTTCGATATAGCTTTTAAACGCCCTTCCCTGCTCGGCAAGATCCAGAGCCTGGAAATCCGGCTGAAACTCCACGATGAGTAACTTTCTCTGGCCATCGGCAGGCTCTGCAACAGCTATTTTCAATGGACCTTCGATCAACATCCGGTGCTCCGTCAATTCAATAGTGATGGATTCAGTGAGCTTTTCAGCATTCATGGCAAGGCGTCGTGTGCGATGGGCAAGATTACATCAGATTCATCGGAAAAGGGTAGTCTCAGCATCGTGGAACGAACTATTCCGTCCTGTTTGAGGGATAAGCTGGGGGCCCTGCTCAGGGACGGACAGACTAATTCCATTGGGTTTTCAATGGAATCTATCGGGACCGGTAGTTTGTCAACCCATGGGCCGTTGTGAGACGATGGGAATGCTGGTCAGCACGGAAGAGCCTGTACGATTCGAATCACCTTCGCGTCTGGCATTTGACGATCCGTATACCCTGTCAGTAAAGACTGAAGCATCTCTAAAGTACTGCCTCTAAAAGGCGGTCATGCAGTCAAGAGGTAGTCAAATTGAGAAACTGTACGTTATGCAGGTTCAGCAAGGTCTGCAATAGTCTTCCCGGAAT
>JAAELC010000359.1 GCA_024227135.1 Gammaproteobacteria bacterium | reverse complement strand
TGGTGAGATCATCGGCAGTTACAGCGGTCAGTCGCCCTTATTCGATACACACGTGACCCAGGTTGATCTGGCTATTTCTGATAGTGGTGTGGTGCTAACCGGCTGGTTTAAGGGCAATCTGCTGGAAACGGTTAATGGCGATGTTGCCGCAGCAATTGACGCCGCCAATACGCTGCTAACCCAAGCTCTGGTGAAACTCAGGCAAGATCTCGATAATGCACAGGCAGCAGTTGAGCAGATTGAAGCCGAAATCGAGGTGGTGCTGGAGAGGCTGGCAGCCTCGATTGGCGTCGCCCAGAAAGCGCTGGATAAAGCCGAAGCGGATTTGACCGCGGTAATTAACTCGCTGCAACCACTGGAAAACGCCTATAACCAAACTCGCCAGGAACTGATCAACGGGCTAAGTACTGCTGAATATCTGCTCAACCAGGGCATCGAAAAAGTAAATAAACTGGATATCCCCATCCGAAATCTGGACAGTTGGTACAACAACCTGTCGAAGATCGCCAAGATTGGTGCCTGGGCGGGTTACAAGACCGCAAGAGCAGCCCTGGTGCTCACTAAAGAGGGCGCCGAATTGCTGTTACCCGCTCTACGCAGGGGCGTATCCACGGCCCGCAATCTGCTTAATCGCCATACACCCTCTGGCCAGATCCTGAATTTAAGGGCGCTGCAAAAAATCAAACAATGGCAGGTGGATGTGGCACGTAATGAGCTCAATCGCCTCAAAAACGCGCTCAGTAATCCGGGCACCGATCCGGTTCTGGATACACTTTTATGGCGCAAGGGAAACGCAATCGGATTTCTGCAGTACCTTGAGGACCAACTCATTCAGTTGCAGGAGACGCTGGGTTACGCCGCTGATATCCGCGACTACCTGATTGACCATGGGCTCGGCAATTTTTTGCAGATCGAGTCACTTTATTTTAAGTTGGATATGAGCAATCCAATGGCACCCGGATGGGTCAGCATGCATGCCGAGATGGTGTATATGGGACAGACACGGCACTTTACTTTCAACTTTAATCTGAATGACCCGGCGGCCGGTTTTGCCAAGCTGATTTATCTACTGCAACAGGCACCACCGCCTTATCTGATTTCAGGCCCTCCCGTCGATCTTGAGCTGACAATGGACCGCTTCGCAGTCGAGCCGCTAGCGGTGGATGAGCCGATTACTTTCCAGCTCACGCTCAAAAACAAGGGGCCTTCAGATGCGACCGGGGTAGTCGTCACTACCCAGCTACCGGATAGCTATGAACCACCACTGGCCTACGACCTGAATGCCCGTTTTGACCTCACTACTCGTCAACTCAGCTGGACGGTGGGAGAGATTGGCATGGGGGATAGTCGGCAAATGACGTTCTCAACCAGGCTACTTGATAACGGCGACTCCTTGGTTACCGCTGAAGTTACCGCGGCTGATCAAAATGACAGCGATTCAACGCCAGCTAACCAGGATTCACAGGAAGACGATTTCGCCAGCACCGAGCCACTGGTTGCAGAAGTCATCGACCTTGAAGTGATGCAAACCGTGTCACCACCTAACGCAGCCATCGGTGAGTCTGTCTTCTTTAACGTGACCGTTGAAAACAAAGGGCCGGATGATGCCACGGGTGTAGTACTGGTCAACCAGTTGTCTGCCAGTTACCAGTATCTGAGCGACACGGCTGGCGGCGCTTACCATGCCAATACAGGTGAATGGGATATTGGCAGCTTAAGCAGTGGCTCGAGCCACATGTTGATAATCAAGGTTGAAATTCTGGACAGTACCGATTTACGTATGGTGGCTGAGATTACCGAGGCTGATCAGCACGATATGGATTCGATTCCCGCTAACCATGCCCCAGAGGAGGATGACTGGGATGACGCAACACCCGCGATTGATGCATTGATTGATTTAGAACTGAGCAAACGCGTGGCCGCGTCCAACCCCCGTGTGGGTGGCCAGGTTGTTTTTCTGCTGACTGTGCGAAATCAAGGCCCCTCAGACGCCACTGGTGTCGTGGTCGCTGACAATCTGCCATCGGGGTACAATTTCGTGTTGGCCACTGCTGGCGGTAGTTACGATAGCGGACTGGTAACCTGGAATTTAGGCTCACTCGCGGTGGGCCAGGTTCGTAGCCTGCTGGTATTTGCCCGGTTGAATGATGCTGGTGACTATCTGAATGAAGCCGAGGTGAAGGCGGCAGATCAACCCGACCGAGACTCGGTGCCCTGGGACCAACAGGGCGATGATTACGCCACTGCCCAGGTTGAGCCCGAAAACCGAATTGACCTGGAGCTAAGCAAAACGGTAACACCCGCTACCGGTTTGACGATTGGCGATACGGTGGTATTTACCCTTGAACTGGATAACACTGGCGGGAATGTTGGCCTCGCCAGCGGAGTTCAAGTCACCGATATTTTGCCCGCGAGTTACCAGCTGCTGGGCGAGCGGCCGTCTGTGGGCAGCTACAACCGTACCAGTGGTATTTGGACCGTCGGCAGATTAACCCGTGGCTCCAACGCGACGCTGGTGATGATGGCCTCCATCCTGGACGCAGAGCAGTTAAGCAATGTGGCCGAAGTCAGCCATGCCGATCAAGTCGATATCGACTCCAGACCCGCTGATGGCCGTGGTGATGATTATGCTGAAGCCACACCCGAGCTGAGGCAGCAGATCGATCTAGAGTTGACGACCACGGTGTTCCCACCGACCGGGAACCATATTGGCGACATCGTTACCTTCACAGTCGGGGTTGAAAACAAAGGCCCGGATACCGCCACCCGTGTCGTGGTTAGCGATCAACTGCCGGTGGGATACCGCTTAAGCCACGCCGTGCCTTTTAGCGGCAGCTACAACCCCAACAACGGGCAATGGGCTATCGGATCGCTGACCTCTGGTTCAAATACGACGCTGGTGATCAACGCAGAAATCATCGATACCAGCGATCTTCAGTTCAAGGCCGAAGTCAGCGCAGCTAACCAGTTTGATGTGGACTCCACACCTGCTGATGGCAAGGGCGATGACTACGCCAGCGCAACACCCGAATTGAGCGCCACGATTGATCTGGAGATGCAGAAATCTGTGCTTAATAGCCAGGTCAGCGTCGGTGATTGGGCCTGGTTCATTTTAAAAGTGCATAACACCAGCGACAACGAGGCCAGCAACATACAGGTGAAGGAACAACTGCCGAGTGGTTATCGATTCATTGTCGCTTTACCCGGTCAGTCCTACCACCCCGAAACCGGTATTTGGTCAGCCGGCACCCTGGGTGCGGGCGGAGTGAAATCATTGGTAATTGCCGCCGAGGTTTTGGCAGATGGTGAGCTGCTGAATTGTGCTTATGTAGAGGCCGTCGATCAGCCTGATATCGATAGTAACGCGGGCAGCGAATTTAACCATCTTCGTGATGACCCAAATCATCTAGACGGCAACCCCGTTGACGATGATGAAGCTTGTATAGAGGTCAGCTCTGAGGGTTGACATCACAACTCGACCATTTATTCCCACCTGTGGGAATAAATGAGTCTATTAGGTCACAGCCAGCTTAGTCCATCTGCCCCAAACAGGCCGAAATCACATCCAGCCCCTCGTCCAGTACCGCTTGCTCAATCGTCAGCGGCGGCAGAAAACGAATCACATTGCCGTAAACCCCACAGGAGAGCAGGATCAACCCCTTGCTGCGTGCCAACTCCAGCAACTGTGTGGCTTTTTCTGGGGCGGGCGTATTGCCATCCTCCCCGGTAAAAAACTCCAGCGCAACTAAACTACCCAGCCCCCTGACATCCGCCACGGTCCCATTGCTGGCGACCATCGTGTTAAGACGTTGGATCATGTGCTCGCCCATTTCAGCCGCTTTCTCCGGCAAGCGCTCCTGCTCCATCACGTCCAGCACCGCCAACGCTGCTACACACGAAACCGGGTTACCCCCATAAGTGCCGCCCAGTGAAGCAGCAGGAGCAGCGTCCATTAGCTCAGCTTTACCCACTATGGCCGAAATCGGAAAACCGCCAGCCAGGCCTTTAGCCAAAGTAATAATGTCTGGCTCAACCCCTGCATGCTCACAGGCAAACATTTTACCTGTGCGGCCAAAACCACACTGGATCTCATCGGCAATCAGCACGATACCACTCTCATCGGCAATCGTGCGCAGCTTTTGCAGGAATTCATTGGGCACCGGATAAAACCCCCCTTCACCCTGCACCGGCTCGATAATAAATGCGGCCACGCGGTCACGCTCGATTTCACTTTTAAACAGCTGTTCCAGCCCGGCGATGGCGTTGTCGATACCGATGCCATAACGCTCGTTCGGAAAAGGGGCATGGAACACCTCAGGCACAAACGGCCCGAAGCCTGCCTTATAGGGCACCACTCGTCCCGTCAGACTCATGGTCATCAGGGTACGACCATGAAACGCGCCATCAAAGGCGATCACACCGGTACGCCCGGTGTATCGACGCGCCACCTTAACCGCATTTTCGACCGCCTCTGCACCGGAGTTCAACAACAAGGTTTTTTTAGCACTATCTCCGGGTGCGACTGCATTTAGACGTTCTGCCAGGGCGATATACTCTTCGTACATCGCGACATGAACACAGGTATGTGAAAATCGATCCAGCTGTGCTTTTGCAGCAGCTTTAACTTTGGGGTGCAGATGCCCGGTGTTGACCACACCAATCCCGGAAGCAAAATCAATCCATCGCTTGCCATCCACATCCCAGATTTCGGCGTTTTCCGCTCGCTCGGCCACAATTGGGTGGACATGCCCCACGCCAGAAGTGACTGCCGCTTCGCGGCGCGTTAATAGATCACTTGTCTTGCTCATATCAAGCCTCTCAGCTTACTTATTTAGAAACCGAGATTATGGCGAGACTCAGCAGATTAGATTAGAGCCAGTTAAGCAAATTTGTTAGGCTCACCACTCCAACGATTGGCTCCATTATCCTGTCTATGCTCATCGCTCAAATCAGTGACACCCACGTTGCCAGTGCCGGACAAAAGACCTTTGGTATTGCCCCGATGGCGGAAAACCTGACCCGCTGTGTGGCGCATATCAATGCCCTTGAGCCCACACCTGATCTGGTATTGGTTACAGGTGACATTGCCAACCTGGGGTTGGCTGAAGAACTGGAACGGGCCGCCCTGATCCTAAAATCACTACACGTCCCCTACTATGTCATTCCTGGCAACCACGACAGCCGCGAATCACTACGCGCAGCATTTGATGAAAAACGCTGCCCGAGCCAATCAGATAAATTCATCCAGTACGTAGTCGAAGACCACCCCATCCGGCTCATCGCCATCGACACTGTCCACCCCGGCCAGCCCGGTGGTCAATTTTGTGCTGAACGGGCACAGTGGTTAGACCAACGTCTGGCCGAAAACAGGAGCCAACCTACGGTAATATTCATGCACCATCCGCCGCTAAAACTCGGCGTACTGGAAACCGACGAAGATGGTTTTGAGGGGGCCGAGCACCTGACGAAGATCATCGATAAATACACCCATATCAAGCGCATTTTATCTGGACATGTGCACCTCATCACCCATACACCATGGCATGGGACGTTTTTCAGTACCGCACCGAGTATCGGCATGACGCTCAAGCTCGACCTCACCTTACAACTCCCTTCAGCCTTTCATCTGGATCAGCCGAGCTACCAGTTGCATTACTGGACGCCCGAACAGAATCTGGTTACCTTTACCGTTT
>JAAELC010000358.1 GCA_024227135.1 Gammaproteobacteria bacterium | reverse complement strand
TTGTGAGAAAAAGTGCCGGAGGGACTTACTCCTTTAAATTACCGTCATACTCATTCTTGCGGGGAAGTACTTCGGAATTAAACTGCCGGTGATCAGCGATTTAAACAGAGAGACAACACCAGGTTGATGGACCAATCGGGATGTGTTTACCGCATGCGTAGACTGTAGATCAGGAAAATCCCTCCACCACCCGATCAAACAGCCGATAATTGGCAACCGCCCGGAACCAATGCCTACCAAATTTTCTATCCAGATCCTGATTGAAGGCCCGAAAATAAGCTGAACTCAACCCCGTTCTGAGTGTACGCCCTGCCCTGGTTCGAACCACCAGGAGCAGAACAGCGAAAATGGAACTGGTGAGCAACGGCGTAAGGTGCCCAGTCTTGTTGTTAGCGGAGGTATTCATCAGAATCGGGCGATAGTCGGCGACTCCGGGAATTACAGACAAAAAAACAGCCCGGCGCAGGGCCGGGCGAATCGATACAGGCTTTGGCCGCCGATTTAACTCTGTTTCTTTCTCCGGCCAAGTCCAATACCGATCATACCAAGACCCATCAAAGTGATAATGGTGGGTTCCGGGACGCTCTGGGTTGGTGGAAGTGTGCTCATCTCGTCGCTGGTGAGCTCGATGTCATACAGGCGAATCAACGCCACAGACCCATCGGCAAATTCCCCTTGCCCACCGCCTTGTGTGTTATCGGCGAAGAAGTGGATGAGGCGATCTGGATTCCCTGGAAAAGCACTGAAATCCATTGATGCCGTGGATGAACTGAATGATTGAAAAACACCATCGAGAAAACCGGATACGACCCCGTTTCCATCGTTCGTCATGGTGATATGGTGCCATTCGTTTTGGTCCACTGTTCGGCTATGGCGTTGGATTCTGTCATAACGGTAAAATTTATCGGGAAATCAGCGATATCCCGGCTGTCTGTACTCCCTGGTTCGCCGGCAAACACGGGCCATCACCCGGCTATGGCGGCAAGTTCGTTATATTCGGGCAGTCCAAAGGGCCACCGACTCCCGGCTGTATCAGTTGGATCCCGGCCATCCCACCAAACAGATCATCAGTGACGCCAATCTGGAAGCCGAATATTAGAGTCCGAATCTCAACAAACAGGATACGGTGATACATTGCCTGGCCTTGAGGGTCCGTAACAGTGAACGCTGGGAAAGAGAGAAGCAGATCACTATAAATGGATTGTCGGCCCAGATTGAGTTACTGAGAAAACAAGGCAAGGTAATCGGGCAATAACGCCCTTCGATAAACAACTGTAAACAGAGGATAATATGAAAAAGATCATTGATGGGAAACTGTACGATACCGAAACCGCCGCAGCGATTACCTGCAACAAGCACAAAGATGAAACGCTGTACAAAACACAGAAAGGCGCATGGTTCACGTATCTACAGGAAAAGGATAAAGGGAGATTGAAAGCCTTCACGCCACAGGAAGCATTGGACTGGTGCGAGATCCAAGGCATTGATACCGATACCGTATGCAAGCACTTTGATATCGAAGATGCTTAACCGGTAACCCTGCCAAGCAACCAAGCCCGGCCATGTGGTCGGGCTTTTTTGTGCCTGGTTGATCGACACGTTCGCGACACGGCTGTTTTTTGGGTCTTGGCTGGTTGGTGTAACTGCTTGTTTTATTTGGTCGGGGCGAAAGGATTCGAACCTTCGACCCCCACAACCCCATTGTGGTGCGCTACCAGGCTGCGCTACGCCCCGACGATACTTCACTACTGCAGAACGATTCGTGGCCAGACTTCGGAAAGGTTCTGTTTCCCGCTCACTGATCAGCTGCTGCGACCAGGCTTCTTTGGGATACTGTTCACCGGCAACGAATCAGAGCGCGCATACTAGGTGGATTACTGAACGATGTCAATGCCATGCAGAATTCAGCGCTTGAGAATCTGTAGAACCTCTTCCAGCTCTGTACGCAGTTGCCGGACAATCTGCTGGCTCTGGGTATTATCTTCCTTCACACCATCACCCGAGAGCTGTTGTCTGGCTCCACCGATCGTGAACCCCTGCTCGTAGAGCAGGCTGCGGATCTGGCGAATCATGATGACATCGTGTCGTTGATAGTAACGACGGTTGCCACGGCGCTTGACCGGCTTCAGCTGAGTAAATTCCTGTTCCCAGTAACGTAACACATGAGGCTTGACGCCGCAGAGTTCGCTGACTTCACCGATAGTGAAGTAGCGTTTCCCAGGAATCGCAGGGAGATCTATGGTGCTATTGCTCGCTTCCAGCATAAGCTTCTACCTTTGCCTTCAGTTTTTGACCTGGACGAAAAGTAACCACTCGCCTGGCAGATATCGGAATTTCTTCCCCGGTCTTGGGATTACGCCCGGGGCGCTGCTTTTTCTCCCGCAGATCGAAATTCCCGAATCCGGATAATTTAACCTGCCCCCCGTCTTCCAATGCAATTCTGATCTTTCCAAAAAAAATTTCTACCATCTCTTTGGCCTCGCGCTTATTCAGGCCAAGTTCGTCGAACAGCTTTCCAGCCATATCAGCTTTGGTCAACGCCATCGTCAGTCTCTCAGTTGTGCTTTTAGTTCGTTTTTAAGTGACGTGAGAATCCTGCCTACGATCCCCTCAACTTCATTGTCTGTAAGAGTGTGCGAAGTTCCCTGTAAAATCAAGCCTAAAGCGATACTTTTTAGACCTGAATCTATCTTTTCTCCCGAATAGACATCAAAAAGCAGGATATCTTTCAATTTTTCCGGTGCAGCCTGTCTGATGCAATCGCTGACAGCGCTGAATTCCAGTTGCTCATCCACCACTATCGCGATGTCCCGGCGAATGGATGGAAACTTTGAGAGTGCTGAGAAATCAGGCAGCTTCCCGTCGAGTGATTTATCGATATTGATTTCAAAGAGATACAGATTACCCGTAAAACCAAGCTTAGCTTCAATTTCCGGATGCAGCATACCTATCCATCCCACCGGCTGATCGTCCCGTGTAATTCGGGCTGTCTGTCCGGGATGGAGTGACGGATGGGTGCCTGGGGTGAACCTGAACTCGTCAGGGGCGCCGCTCAAGGCCAATACCGCCTCGAGATCCCCCTTGAGATCGAAGAAATCCACATCCCTGCCCGGCGCCCCCCATTGTTCTGTTAGAAGAGTCCCACAAATCAAACCAGATAACATCATTTCCTGTTTTATTTCATCATCTTGCTTGATAAATCTCAAGCCAGATTCAAATAACCTGACACGATTCTGCTGCCGCGACTGATTGTAGAGTGCCGCCTGGAGCAAGCCAGGCCACAGACTGGTTCGCATGATTGACATATCGGCAGAGATCGGATTGCTCAGTTCAACCGTGTTCTGCTCGGGATCCACCAGATCGTGCATTTCCCGACTGATAAAACTGTAGGTAATACTTTCGTAGAATCCCCTGTCCACGAGAATTTTTCGTGCCCGCTCCAGGCTGAACGCCACCTCGGGCTCGCTCTGAACGAGGGTTCCCGCCGAGCCGCGATGGGTGGGAATCTCGGTATAGCCGTAGATTCTCCCGATCTCCTCGATGAGATCCACTTCGATCTCGATATCGAATCTGCAACTGGGTGCCACTACTTTCCACCCTTCCGGTACCTCGTCGACCTGCATATCGAGTCGCTGGAGTATATCTGCAATGGTCTGGTCGTCGATAGTGACCCCCAGCACCCGGTGCACTCTCTCCCGCCGCAGCAGAATCTCCGGACGTTGTGGCACCTGTTCTTCAGAAACCGCCTCCACTACCGGTCCGGGCTCGCCGCCGACGATATCCAGCAGCAACTCAGTCGCCCGCTCGATGGCTTTTCGCTGGAGACAGGGGTCTACACCTCGCTCGAAGCGATGTGAGGCATCTGTGTGCATTCCGTAGCTGCGTGCCTTACCGATGATGGCGGTGGGGGAGAAAAAAGCACTCTCCAGCAGGATGTCTGTGGTATCTGGGGCAACCCCTGAGTACTCACCCCCCATGATACCGGCCATCGCCACCACCTTTTCACTGTCAGCGATCACCAGGGTGTCTTCCCGTAACGACAGCTCCGACCCGTCAAGCATCAGGAGTGTTTCACCGGGAGCGGCCATGCGCACCCGGATCCCGTCTTTCAGCTGCCTGAGGTCGAAGCCGTGCATGGGCTGGCCAAGCTCCAGCAGAATGTAATTGGTGACATCCACCACCGGGCTGATGCTTCTCAACCCGCTGCGTCGCAACCGCTCCTGCATCCAGAGGGGTGTTTGAGCGTCCGGATCGGTGTTGCGTATGATCCTGCAGGTATAACGGGGGCAGGCTGCGGGCGCCTCCAGTTCCACGGGAAAACGATCCTGGTTGACCGCCTCGATGGCATTCATGGACGGTGGGGTCACCGGGCTGCGGTTGATCACCCCCACCTCCCGGGCCACACCGGAAAGCCCCAGGCAATCCCCCCGGTCCGGGGTGAGATCCAGATCGATGGACCGATCCTCCAACCCCAGGTATTGACGAAAATCCTCACCCACCGCCGCGTCCGCAGGCAGCGGCATGATGCCGTCGGAACTATCCGCCAGACCCAGTTCGGCTGCCGAGCAGATCATGCCCTGGGATTCAACTCCCCTCAGTTTGGCCTTCTTGATCTTGAAGTCCCCGGGAAGCCTGGCACCCACCAGGGCGACAGGAACCTTCATTCCTTCCACAACATTAGGGGCTCCGCAGATGATCTGCCGCAGGTCGTCCGAACCCACCTCAACGGTACACAGACTCAACTTGTCCGCATTCGGGTGTTGGGCCCTGGTCACCACGCTACCGACCACTACCCCGGTGAACTCGCCAGCCACCGGGGATACGGCATCCACTTCCAAACCAGCCATGCTGAGCTGATCGACCAGGGTTTCGGTATCGACAGGGGGATTGACCCATTCACGCAACCAGACTTCACTGAATTTCATACGTCAATTTTCCAAAATCTATTTTTCAAATACCGCCATGAGCGGACATTAAATTCGAATAAATTGCTTTGTTTAACAGGCATCTATCCGTGAATATTAAACTGTATTAGTAGTATTGCACGCTTGTGCTTCGAACAGATCCCAAATTGTTACTTTTATCCCACCAGAGAATAGTCCGGACCACCAGGCCACTACCCGATTCATCCCCTAGGCGAACTGTTGCAGAAACCTCATATCATTTTCAAAAAACAGCCGTAAATCATTGACGCCATAGCGTAACATTGCAAGACGTTCCACGCCCATTCCGAAGGCGTAGCCGGTGTATTTTTCGGTGTCTATGCCCACGTGCTCAAAGACGGCGGGATGAACCATGCCGCAACCCAGCACCTCCAGCCACCCCGTGTTTCCGCACACCCGGCAGCCAGCGCCGTTACACATGACACATTGGATATCCACCTCGGCCGAGGGCTCGGTAAACGGAAAATAGGAGGGCCTGAACCGTAGCTTAAGCTCCCGTTCGAAGAAGCTCTGAAGGAAGTCATAGATCACCCCCTTGAGGTCGGCGAAGGATACCTGCTCATCCACCAGCAGCCCCTCCACCTGGTGAAACATGGGGGTATGGGTGAGGTCGGAATCACAGCGGTAGACCCGCCCCGGTGCGATAATCTTGAGAGGGGGCGGGTTGTGCTCCATGACCCTGATCTGAACCGGCGAGGTATGGGTCCGTAACAGCAGGTGAGCATCGAAGTAGAAAGTATCGTGCATGGCCCGTGCGGGGTGATGATCCGGTATATTCAGGGCCTCGAAGTTGTGGTAGTCATCTTCGATTTCCGGGCCTTCCTCCACCCTGAATCCCGCATTGGCAAACCAGCGATCGATCCGTTCCAGGGTGCGGGTGACCGGGTGCAGCCCCCCGGGAGCCTGCCCCCGCCCGGGCAGGGTGATATCAATGTGCTCGCTGGCGAGCCGGGCCTGCAGCGCCAGGGTCTCCAGTTCGACGCGCCGGGCTTCGATACTTGCCTGCAGTCCCTGCTTGGCCTTGTTAATCATCTGCCCCGCTTTGGGACGCTCCTCTTTCGGCAGTTGTCCCAACTGCTTGAGCTGTGCCGTCAGCAAGCCATGCTTGCCCAGTGCCTGCACACGAACTTCATCCAGTTCCGCCAGCGACAGGGACTGGTCAATGCGGCCCTGCACGTCAGATACAAGCTGCGGTATATCGATGGTGGATTCGGAACCCATTAAAGAAATCCTCAAAAAACAAAAAGGGGAAAGACCTGAAGGCCTTCCCCCTTGAACGTTTGATGCCACCGGCCAGAGCCGGACAACATCAACAAGCTATCAACTGGAGAGACTGGTCTTGGCCTGTTCCACCAGAGCGCTGAATGCCGGTTTGTCATAGATGGCCAGATCAGCCAGGACCTTGCGATCTATCTCGATCTCGGCTTTCTTCAGTCCATTGATCAAACGGCTGTAGGAGATACCGTTATCTCTAGCGCCAGCGTTGATACGTGCAATCCAGAGCGAACGAAACTGTCGTTTTTTCTGGCGACGATCACGATAGGCATACTGACCGGCCTTGATGACTGCCTGCTTGGCAACCCGATAGACGCTGTTTCGGGCACCTTGGTACCCTTTGGCTTGTTTAAGAACTTTTTTATGTTTGGCGTGCGCTTGCACACCGCGTTTTACGCGAGGCATGGATTAAGTCTCCGTCGGGTGATCAGGCGTAGGGAATCATTCGACGGGCGGATGCCACATCGGATGGGTGCAGCACCGCTGGTGACCGCAACTGACGCTTACGCTTGGTGGACTTCTTCGTCAGAATATGACGACGATGGGACTTACCCCGCTTGATGGCACCGGAAGCAGTTTTCTTGAACCGCTTGGCCGCGCCCCTGTTGGTTTTTAACTTAGGCATGTTACTAAACTCCGCATTCGTTTGATTACACTACTTTTTCTTGGGGCGCAGCACCATTATCATCTGCCGGCCTTCCATTTGAGGTGTCTGCTCGACTTCGCCGTACTCGGCCAGATCGGCCTCGACTCGTTGCAGCATCTCAAGACCCAGCTCCCTGTGGGCATGCTCCCGACCGCGGAACCGCATGGTTACCTTGGTCTTGTCCCCGTCATTAAGGAAACGTATCAGGTTGCGTAGTTTTACCTGATAATCTCCGATCCCCGTCCCTGGGCGAAATTTGATTTCTTTAATCTGAACCTGCTTTTGCTTCTTCTTAGCCGTCTGCTTCTGCTTTTTCTGTTCGAAAACGAACTTTCCATAGTCCATGATCCGACAGACTGGAGGCTCGGCGTTGGGCACGATTTCCACCAGATCCAGTTTTACCTGGTCGGCGGCTGCCAATGCCTCGTCAATCGAAACAATCCCAACTTGATCGCCTTCGGCGCCTATGAGCCTGACCTGGGGAGCCGAGATGTCCTTGTTCAGGCGATTTCTTTTTGGTGCGGCTATAATTATCTCTCCTAAAACATGAGCTTCGCGCAGGTAAACAGCCGGTCTTGTTACCGGCTCTACATCAGCACAAGCTCTAAATCGAACGACGTTTCACTTCATCGCCCAGCTTTACAGCAAATTCCTCGACAGTCATGCTGCCAAGGTCCTCACCACTGCGGGTTCGAACTGCCAACGTCCCGTTTTCCATCTCCCGGTCTCCCACCACCAACAGGTAGGGGGTCCGAGATAATGTGTGCTCGCGAATTTTAAAGCCGATCTTTTCGTTTCTCAAGTCCATTTCTGCCCTAAATCCCTGTACTTTCAAGGTAACAGCCACTTTTTCTACAAAATCCGCCTGTCTATCGGTGATATTCATGACCATAACCTGCACCGGTGAGAGCCACAGAGGCAATGCGCCGGCGTAATGCTCGATCAAAATTCCGATAAAACGCTCCAGGGAACCCAGGATCGCCCGGTGCAACATGACCGGTACTTGTTTACTGTTATCCTCGGCGATGTAATGGGCGTTCAACCGTTCGGGCATGGAGAAATCCAGCTGAATAGTCCCCAGCTGCCAAACCCTGTTGAGGCAATCACGCAGGGAAAATTCCACCTTGGGGCCATAAAATGCGCCCTCCCCGGGCTGCAGTTCCCAATCCAGGTTTTTGTGATTCAACGCCTCTTCCAGAGACTTCTCGGCTTTGTCCCACAGTTCGTCCGCCCCTACACGCTGTTCCGGGCGAGTGGAGAGCTTGACCAACACATCGGTGAAGCCGAAATCCCGATAAATCTCGTACAGTAAATCGATGAACTCCGAAACCTCGGAGAGAATCTGACTCTCCGAACAGAATATATGGGCATCGTCCTGCACAAAATTACGAACCCGCATCAGCCCGTGCAGCGTACCCGACGGCTCGTTACGGTGGCAGGAGCCGAACTCTGCAAGGCGCAGCGGCAGATCCCGGTAGCTCTTGAGGCCGTGGTTATAGATCTGGATGTGGGCCGGGCAGTTCATCGGCTTGATGGCATAATCCCGGTGCTCAGAATGAGTGGTAAAGATCATGTCCCCGAACTTGTCCCAGTGCCCCGACTTTTCCCACAGACTGCGATCGATGACCTGAGGTGTGTGAACCTCCTTGTATCCGTTAACCCTGAGTTTTTCCCGGATGTACTGCTCCACCGCCAGGTAGATCTGCCAACCTTTGTCGTGCCAGAACACCATCCCGGGTGCTTCTTCCTGGGTATGAAACAGGTCCAGGGTCTTACCGATCTTCCGGTGATCCCTTTTTTCCGCCTCTTCCAGCCGATGGAGATACCCCTTGAGTTCCTTCTTGTTGCGCCAGGCGGTGCCGTAGACCCGTTGCAGCATCTCGTTGTTGGAATCGCCGCGCCAGTAGGCCCCTGCCAGTTTCATCAGTTTGAAAGCGCCCAGGCGCCCCGTACTGGGTACATGAGGCCCCCGGCAAAGATCGGTAAAGTCACCCTGACTGTAGAGCGACAACGCCTCTTCGGAGGGAATCGACTCGATGATCTCCGCTTTGTAAGCCTCACCCTGATTCCTGAAGAACGCCACAGCGTCATCCCGCTCCATCAGGCGGCGCTGAACGGGGTGATTAGCCTTGACCAGTTGCTTCATTTTCGACTCAATCGCTTTCAGGTCATCCGATGTGAATGGCTTCTTCAACGCAAAGTCATAGTAAAAACCATCTTCGATGGTCGGGCCGATGGTCACCTGGGCGTCGGGATGCAGTTCTTTGACCGCCTGGGCCATCAGGTGGGCCGTAGAGTGGCGAATTACGTCCAAGCCGTCCTCATCCCGGTCGGTGACGACCGCCAGGTCGGCATCGTCTTCAATCAGGGTGGAGGTATCCACTACTTTGCCATTGACGCGTCCAGCCAGGGCCGCTTTGGCCAGACCGGGACCAATGGCGGAAGCCACTTCATGTACTGTTACAGGATTGTCAAAAGCGCGTTCGGAGCCGTCAGGGAGGGTAATCAGTGGCATTGCATCATTCTCTCAGTGGTGGCCAGTACGTGAGGCCACATGAATAAAAAAACCGGGCCCCACAGGGGGGACCCGGCTAACAAATTCGTTGCTGTCAGGTTGCGAACGTCGAGGGATGGACGAACGGACACCTGGAACCTGACCTGGTATTCTATTGGGTTCCCCGTTAAAATCAACTGCTGATCAGCGCCGGTGGGGAATCTGGTTTAGTCTGTCTGATTCAGCAAGGCCTAACCCATACGACGGTATCGTGGAACACCGCCCCTCCGGCAGGTGCTGCCGGTTCGGCACTGGTCAGAAGATTGATTCCCTGGCCACCTGGAAACGCATCGCCAGGCCAGATGCTCTCCACTGCCACCACCCCTGTTCCCACCACATCCGAAATCAGTATCCGCAGCTCGATCTCTCCTTGATCATTACCCACGGCCACCTGGCTGTCGGTCTCCAAACCCAGGGTGACCGCGTCCCCGGGGTTGATCAACAAACGTGGGGCCTGCTCTTTCTTTCGGGATGATGGGGTCTCCGTGAAACTCGTATTGAGAAAAGTACGGGCCGGCGGTGTTACCAGGCGGAACGGATACTGCTCATCTGCCACTTCGATAACCGCCCAGTGATCGGGAAACCGGGGCATTTTACTGCCCAGAGGGCCCAGGGCTTTCCAGTCGGGCTGAAAACGGAATTTTCCATCGGGCCAATTGAAACCTTGAAGGAAATTCATGCTTTCAAAAGGCTCGCTGCAATCGAGCCAGCGGCGTTGGGTCATCTCCTCGATCCCCGGATACCCGGAAAGCTCGAGCGTGGTATCGATTATTTCCCGGGCAGTCATCGTGAAACCGGGATGATCGGCCCCGAGCCGTAATGCCAGGTCGCAGATCATCTGATGATTGGATCGACATTCACCCAGGGGTGATATCACCTGGCGACCCATCTGGAGATACATCTGACCATAGGACTGGTACAGATCGTCGTGTTCCAGAAAAGTGGTCGCGGGAAGCACAATATCGGCCATCCGCGCTGTTTCGGTCATAAACTGCTCGTGCACGCAGACGAATAGGCCTTCCCGTGCAAAGCCCTCGCTGACCGCGGCAAGATCCGGCGCCGTGGCCATGGGATTGGAATTCTGGATCAGCATGGCACTCACCGGTGGACCGGCGGCAAGATCCTCCTTATTCCCACAAAGTATGGGACCTATCCGGGACATATCCAGCAGCCTGACTGCCCCATTCCGGGACTCATCCCCTTCTATGAGCGTTTTATCCAGGTGAAAGAGATCGCTGGTCGCCAGCAGCGCCCCACCTCCCAGGTGTTGCCAGGCACCGGTAACCGCGGGTAGGCAACTGACCGCATGGACATTGTGGGCACCGTTTCGACTGCGTGAGAAGCCGATACCCAGGCGGATATAGCTGCGGCGATGCTGTCCGTACAGGACAGCCAATGCCTCGATATCCCCTGCCGGAATGCCCGTTATCTCTTCCGCCCACCGGGGTGTGCGTGATTTCAGATGGGTCTCGAATTCCCCCGGCCTGTCCGTATGC
>JAAELC010000357.1 GCA_024227135.1 Gammaproteobacteria bacterium | reverse complement strand
TATCCCCCTTTGCTTCACACCAGGCGGGGCAAGGCCTTATCTACACCGGGTCTGTAGCACAGTTGGATAGAGCGCACCCCTGATAAGGGTGAGGTCGGTGGTTCAAATCCACCCAGACCCACCATTTATTAGTCTCAAGTTGCCAGTGGCAAGTTACAAGAAACTAGCGACTTGTCACTTGTAACTAGGCACTTATTCAGGGGCCATAGCTCAGCTGGGAGAGCGCCTGCCTTGCACGCAGGAGGTCGGGAGTTCGATCCTCCCTGGCTCCACCAAATCGGAAGCTGGCAGTCTGTTATGAGTGTCAAGTGACTAGCGGTTTAACGCTAGTCACTTTGCATTTTGCGAAGTAGCTCTTTAACAATTCGGATTAGATTGTAGATAAGGCAAAAGCCAAGGCTTGCGAGTAATCGTGGGACTTGGTGATACTATAGAGTATCCAGGAAGTATCTGGATATTTTGGGTATGTTGCATTCAAACGAAACGCGAGAGACCAAAACCAGTACCTCAGAGTTTTTGGGGTTATATGGTCAAGTGAATAAGCGCATATGGTGGATGCCTAGGCGGTAGGAGGCGATGAAGGACGTAGTAGCCTGCGATAAGCCTCGGGGAGTCGGCAAACTGACTTTGATCCGAGGATTTCCGAATGGGGAAACCCACCCGGCGTAAGCCGGGTATCGTTAACTGAATACATAGGCTGGCGAGGCAAACCCGGGGAACTGAAACATCTAAGTACCCGGAGGAACAGAAATCAACCGAGATTCCCTGAGTAGCGGCGAGCGAAAGGGGATTAGCCCTTAAGCTGTTGATGAGCTAGTGGAACAGTCTGGAAAGTCTGGCGATACAGGGTGACAGCCCCGTACACGAAAGCGACTTGGCAGTGAAATCGAGTAGGGCGGGACACGTGATATCCTGTCTGAACATGGGGGGACCATCCTCCAAGGCTAAATACTCCCTACCGACCGATAGTGAACCAGTACCGTGAGGGAAAGGCGAAAAGAACCCCGTAGAGGGGAGTGAAATAGAACCTGAAACCGTATGCGT
>JAAELC010000356.1 GCA_024227135.1 Gammaproteobacteria bacterium | reverse complement strand
GGACTGGGTAATGGTTCCATTTGCGTCGGTGCCATAAACGCAGCATTAATGGCCCTTCCACTATCCCCTCTTGACGCATTGAAACCTATGGCCTCTTTAACCAACTCCGTAATCCGGTTTATATCTTCCGGAGAACGTTGTACCCGAGTAAACTGAACCTGCCCTTCTTCCTCTTCCTCTTCCTCAGCCCCAGCTTCGGTATCGGCCGTACTCTTGACGACGGGTACAATCGCGTCATCCACTACCACCGCAACCGAGAGTCGCCGCAATGCACCGGTCGAAAGTTGGGTGTGGCTGATGGTCTTATCAAGCTCGTAGTTTCTCACCGCCCGCTTGGTGGTATTCAGCGGTGAGCCTCCCCCTTCCCCGTTTTCTCCTCCATTCGCTTCTTCGGGTGCAATACCTGCTGCAGGTGGCTGGTTACTGAGCGCACCGGGAACACCCTGTACAGGCGACAGGCGGCTCGCCTGCTCGTTCACTTGCTCACTGCGTACGGATCGGGGATCAGGGTTGTATCGCTCTGCAGTCTGTTCGGTACGGGTAAAGTCCAGCTCCGCTGTTACCTGGGCGCGCACACTTTCTTCACCAAGTATGGGTGTCAGGATATTCACCACACGCTGTCGAAGGTCTTCTTCGAAACGTTTCGTGTAATCGAACTGGGTGGCGGTGAGCAACATATCCCCTTTGTCCAGCTGATTGCTGAGCAATTCACCCCTGTTATCGACGATCGTTATACGATCCGACTCCAGCTCAGGCACGCTGGAAGCCACCAGATGCGTTATTGCTGCAATCTGGCTTTTATCCAGGACCCTGCCTGGATAGAGTTTCACGACCACGGAAGCACTGGGCTTCTTTCGCTTGCGGACAAATACCGATTGTTTGGGGGTAGCCAGGTGGACCCGCGCTTTTTCAATATTGGCCAGTGTGGAGATGGTCCGGGCAAGCTCACCTTCCAACGCCCGGTGGAATCGAGCCGCTTCCAGTGCTCTGCTGGTGCCAAAGCCTGTCTCCTGCTGTAACAGCTCAAATCCGATACTGTTGGTATGTGGCAGACCTTGGGCTGCCATTTTCATCCGCGCATCCTGTAATTTTGCACTGGGCACCATGACCACGCCGGTTTTCTGGTCCACTTCGTATTCGATACCGGCCTGTTGCAAAGCAGAAATCACTTCCGGGGCATCCTTGGGCGACAGATTGCCAAACAACATGCTGTAACTGGGGGACTGAGACCAAAGCACGACGGCTACACCAATGGCCACACTGGCGGCGATCCCTATCATCACTCCCAGCTGCTTTACAACAGGATTCTCCATCAAGGTCTGCGGCGTAAGGCGATCGACCTCCTGGCCGGGCTCCTCGCTGACGTCACCGGTTTCGTTATTCACAAGATCCATACGGGCCCGCCCCTGAGTACTGAATTGTTTTCTTTGGTATTACGAACAACAGACTGACAATCGAACCTGCATTGCCCATCTGATCCAGAACAGCTCTGCCATATTTTCATCAGACAGGCATATTCATGACTTCTTTGTAGGCTTCGACCAGTTTGTTTCTAACCTGCATCATCGCCTCGAACGAGATGTTGGATTTCTGAACGGATATCATCACATCCGCCAGATTCACGTCATCCTGTCCCAGTTCAAAGGACTTTTTCATTGCGGAAGCCTCCAGCTGGCTTTCGTTGACCTCACCGATCGAGTCCTTCAACATGCTACTGAAACTGACATTGGAAACCTCTTGCTCACTTGCCGCCGGTTTAGCCGCCGCTGCTGCAGACAACTCCCGCATTTGTGCAAGAACCTGTTCGATACCATTGCTGTTCATGTTGTCAGTGTCCTCTAACCTGAAATTGAAATCTTTTAAGCCGGGGCCATTCCTTCACTGGATTGCTACCCGGGAATAGCCACTCCTGCATCTCGTAGACGGGCTATCTTGTAGCGCAATGTTCGTTGACTGATACCGAGACGCTCGGCTACATGCTTACGGCTGCCATTTCCCTCCCGTAGCGCATCGAGAATCATCTGCTCCTCTACCGATCTCAAGTCATCGTTCAACCTTCCCCTAACTTCCTGATGCGCTGTCTGCTTGGGGAGCCTTGGCTCGATTTCAAAGCAAAGCTCATCCGGCCCGATCTCACCCCTGGTACAAAGGATCAGCGCCCGCTGCATCACATTGTCCAGTTCTCTTACATTTCCCGGCCAGTCATGACTCAACAAGCGCTGCTCAGCGACGGTGGACAGCGTGGGTTCTGCCAATTGTTGAGAATCACAATGGCGACGCAACAGATGGCGGGCCAGAGGAAGAAGGTCCCGACTACGCTCACGCAACGGTGGTAGAAACAAGGGAAATACATTGAGCCGATAGTAGAGATCTTCTCTGAAACGTCCTGCCGCCACTTCTTCACGTAGCATTCTGTTGGTGGTGGCCAAAACTCTGACATTCAGCGGAACGACCCTGCGGCCCCCCAGACGTTCGACTTCTTTCTCCTGCAATACCCGAAGCAGCTTGGCCTGAAGTCCCAGGCTCATTTCTGATATTTCATCCAGCAGCAGGGTACCACCCTGGGCCTGCTCAAACTTACCGGGTGCCGATCGGTGTGCCCCCGTATAGGCCCCCTTTTCGTAACCAAACAGTACGGCTTCCAGCATATTGTCCGGAATAGCGGCACAGTTAATGGCGACAAAGGGCCCATCGGAGTAATTGGAATTACGATGAATGAACCTGGCAAAGACCTCCTTACCGGTACCACTTTCCCCGCCAATCATCACAGTGGCATTGCTCAGTGCAACCCGTCGTGCCAGTTCAAGCAATTCACGGGTTCTCAGGTCCTCTGCCACCACCTGATCATCAAAACGCTCGGTTCTCAGAATGGCTCTGTCCACCTTCCCCAGCAGCAATTCAGGTTCGAAGGGTTTAGCCAGATAATCCACCGCACCCTCCCGCATGGCGCTGACCGCCTTTTCGATATTTCCACTGTCGGTCATCAGCAAAACCGGGATATGAGGATGCCGGGACTTGATTCGAGCCAGCAGCTCGTGGCCATTCATGGGACCCATCTGCACATCGCTCACCACCAGTCCGACGGTGCTCTCACGAAGCTGCGCCAATGCATCTTCACCATTTCCGACGCTGCTCACGGGGTATCCCGCCTGCTCCAAGGTGGTGCACAATGCCTCCCTCAGCGTGGAATCATCCTCGACCACCAGCACAGTTGCATGACTCATAGTGCTCTCCTGACTGCTTTTAATTCTTGAGTGAGTGCCAAATCAGGCACATTAGTGAATGTGCTATCGCTTATTTGGCGAACTGGGGGGAAAACGGGAGTGGTAAGACGGACCATTGACCCTGCTGCTGACGGCAGCCGGAGTGGCTCTGGGTATGAAATAGATGCCCAGTCTGTATGAAAGTCAGTATGAAAGTCAGTATGAAATTGACGGAATACAGGGTTGCTTCTGATCATTACCGCTTTCCACCTTATGCTTTAGAGCGTTTTCCAAGTAAGCGCTCAAAAGAATTAGCAGAAAGCGTGCCAATAATTTTTTTCTTTTTTATTTCATATGGATAGCACTATTCCATCTAGTCGACGTCAAAATCCCGTCGACTCCTGACTGCGCTGCAGGCCGTATTTACGCAGTTTTTCGACGAGAGTAGTGCGCCGCATATTGAGCCTCTTCGCCGCATGGGCGACCACCCCGTCAGACTCATCCAGCGCCTGCTGGATGAGATTCATCTCCAGGCTGCTCAAGTGAGCCTTGAGATCCAATCCTTCATTGGGTAGTCTGGGAACGGCTGCCACCGTATCCGGCTCCTCACCGGAAATACTGACAACCGGCAAAGCCCCCGTCTGTTCCACTACACTGATTCCGGTGCGAAATTTTTCCGGCAGGTCCTTGACATCCACAACACCATAGGGAAAAAGTATCGCCATGCGCTCTATGAGATTGGCCAGTTCCCTGACATTCCCGGGCCAGCTGTACTGGGCAAGAGCCATTACGGCAGCGGGCGTCAGCCTGACCGAGCCCCGTTTTTCCGTCTCAATGCGGGAAATCAGGTCGTTGACCAGAACCGGAATATCTTCCACGCGTTCCCGCAGTGGGGGCATTTCGATGGGAAACACGTTGAGCCGGTAAAAAAGATCCTCCCGGAATTTCTGTTTGGTAATAGCCTCTTCCAGGTTCCGGTGGGTGGCGGCAATAATTCGCACATTACATTGTATGGTTTTATTGCTCCCGACTCGTTCAAACGTCCGTTCCTGAAGCACCCGTAACAGCTTGACCTGCATCGGCATGCTCATATCACCGATTTCATCGAGAAACAGCGTACCTCCACTGGCCAGTTCGAATCGACCCTGGCGTGTACTGATGGCACCGGTGAATGCACCCTTCTCATGCCCGAATAACTCACTTTCGAGTAGATCTGCCGGTATCGCACCACAGTTGATAGGAACGAATGGCATACCACGCCTGGTCGACTTGTAATGCAGTTTTCGGGCTACTACCTCTTTTCCGGTACCGGATTCGCCCAGAATCAGCACCGTCGCCTCGGTCTCCGCCACCTGCTCTATCATTTTATTGATATGCCGGGTGGCCCGACTGTTTCCAGACAAACTGCGAAACAACTCCAGAGGACGTTGGGAAAGATTCTCTGAGAGTTGCTGTTCCCGGTAGATCTGAGCCTTATGGAGTAAATCGTGTAAGTCATCGAAGCGGGTCGGCAGTATCAAACAACCGATAAAACGACTGTCGGCCTTCCAGTTGGAACTCTCATCGTCTTCGCCCTGCAACACCAGCAATGCGGGCTTCACTGACATTTTTTCTATTTTTTTGATCAGCTTTTCCAACTCGGACTCATCCAGGTCCGAGCCGTGGACCAGGATCACACAAGGATCCTCCCCCTTACTCGAGATTTGTGTCTGAAGCTCGGCAAAGTCATCGACGACTTTGACTTTGTAATCGATGAAACTGAATATGTTTTCAAGATAATCGACTCGAGCCTGCTCGCTATCGACCAAAAGGATACGCCCGCTTGCCAATGCACTCACCCCATGAACTATTCTATTCATCTAACCCGCATCCTCCTTGCATTATCAAGTGCAAAAACAATACGCAACCCCGCAAGTTAAGCATTGTTAATTCATCATGTCAAAAAAATGTCGGGGTGATGAGTTCCGACACTGGAACAGTATTCCTTTATTTTTTTGACCGTTTTACCATAAATAAAAATGATTCCAAAGGTGACAGGGTATCCACTTTTCATCGGATTGTATTTTCTCAACCGGTGGCCGCTATACTTCGGGTATACGGCTGTTGATTGAATTCGGCGTTTCACCAGTAAGGGCGAAGAGATGAAAAAACAGACCACCAGACCAACCACACCAGCGCAGATCGACAACGAACGTCGTCATTTCTGGCGTGTGGGTTTCGACGCTCCAGTGAAGATTATCGGTACTGACAATCAGTACGATTCGACACTGGTGGACATCTCTCTGAATGGGGTGCTGTTAATCCGCCCGGATACCTGGGCCGGGCAACCCGGACAACAATACGACCTGGAAATCCGCCTGGATGGGGACAACAACCTGATCCGGATGAACGTCGGTGTGGTACATCAGGACGAAGAGACCATCGGCCTGCATAGTAACAAGCTCGACCTGGAAAGCATTTCTCACCTGAAACGGCTGGTCGAATTGAATCTAGGTGACCATCACCTGTTGGAACGGGAACTGGAGGCACTCGGATAACACACTCTCAGATCAATCAGGCAATCAGCCTCCGATGCTTTTGTCTCCTGACAATGCAATGTTCACAGATACAGTGATGAAGAAGCACTCAGGCTCTTGACGAAGCCGAAGTTGAAAACGGTTTTTGGTTACCTGAAGTAACTGATCAGTATAGATTTCAACCGATACAGGATCGGCGGACCGAAACCTGTTCCCAAGATCCGGTGCACACCGATGGAGTTCCTAGAATGTGTCCAGCACATCAGACAGGCGTTCTACCCCAGTGACTTCCAGTCCTTTGATTTTCTGCTTGGGCTGGTTCGCCTTGGGAACGATGGCACGACGAAAACCATGCTTGGCAGCCTCTCGCAATCGCTCCTGACCATTCGGAATGGGACGAATCTCCCCGGCAAGACCTACCTCACCGAAAGCGACCAGGTCCCGTGGAAGATTCCGGTCCCGGAAACTCGATAACACCGCCAGCAGTACCACCAAGTCGGCAGCGGTCTCCGTAATTCGCACACCACCCACTACGTTGACGTACACATCCTGGTCATACATCGCGATACCGCAATGGCGATGAAGCACTGCCAGCAACATGGAAAGCCGGTTCTGCTCCAGGCCCAGGGTTATGCGACGGGGATTTGACAGGGGACTGTCATCCACCAGCGCCTGGACTTCCACCAGCAACGGCCGACTCCCCTCACGGGTTACCAGCACCACACTGCCAGACACTTCCTGATCATGACGGGAGAGAAAAATAGCCGAAGGATTACTCACTTCCCTCAACCCTTTGTCTGTCATGGCAAACACCCCCAGTTCATTCACGGCGCCGAACCGGTTTTTAATGGTGCGCACGAGCCGCAACTGGCTGCCGGATTCCCCTTCAAAGTAGAGTACCGTATCTACCATATGTTCGAGCACCCGGGGTCCCGCCAGTGCACCTTCCTTGGTTACATGGCCCACTAGAAAAACGATGGTTCCACGCTGCTTGGCAAATCTCACCAACTGGGCAGCCGCCTCCCTCACCTGGGCAACAGACCCGGGAGCGGACTGCAGCTGCTCGGTGTAGAGGGTTTGAATCGAATCGACCACCATGAGTGCCGGTGGATCGGTACGGACCAATGCCAGTATCCGTTCCACACAGGTCTCAGCAAGCAAGCCGAGTCGTTCCCCAGGCAAGCCCAATCGGCGTGCCCTTAAGCTGATCTGCTCCGGGGACTCTTCACCGCTGACATAAAGCGCTGGTATAGCGCCGGAAAGGGTGGCCAGGGTCTGTATCAGGAGGGTCGATTTACCAATACCGGGGTCACCACCAATCAATATCACCGATCCTGTCACCAAGCCACCGCCCAGGACACGATCCAGTTCGCTGATACCCGTTGGGGTGCTGCTACGTACTTCGGTGCTTACATCAGAGAGTACCTGAATCCGATTCTGGTTGGCATCACCGGCGTACCCGTCAAAGCGGGGATTACGGCTGGCTTTACCCACTGAAAGGGACTCGGAGAGGGTATTCCATGCCTGGCAATCCGGACACTGTCCCACCCACTTGGGAAACTGGCTGCCACAACCGGAGCAGACGAACAGGGTTTTACCCGATCTGCTGTTTTCGTTTTTTCTCAATTCGATACCCGAAACCGTACCCGAGGAGTTACACCGCAGAACAGCTCGTAGGAAATGGTGCCGGCACAATCGGCGATTTCCTCAGCAGGCAATCCCTCACCCCAAAGCACCACCGGATCACCGACCCGGGCATCTGGCTGGGTACGCAGATCCACACTGATCATGTCCATGGATACCCGGCCTGCCAGCGGAACCCGCTGGCCGTTCAACAATACCGGTGTACCGGAAGGTGCATGACGTGGGTATCCGTCCCCATAGCCCACCGCGACCACACCCAGGGGCATATCTTCGGGACATCGCCAGCTACCCCCGTAACCTACAGCTTCACCCTTTGCGTATCGGTTGACCGCAAGGAGGCGACTGCAGAACGTCATTACAGGTTTCAAACCATCGTTTTCACCCCTGCCCCCCATGAAAGGCGACGCACCATAGAGCATGATCCCGGGCCGCACCCATTCCCCATGGGACTGGGGCCAACCCAGTATCCCTGCAGAATTAGCCATACTCGCCTGCACGCCCCATGACTCAGCCAGTGGCAGAAATGCAGCCAACTGCTTTGATGTTGTGTCATCCTGTAAATTATCGGCATTGGCCAGATGGGTCATCAATCTCACTGGTCCGCCCACATTGGGACAGGCTTGCAGACGCTGGTAGGCCTCCCGGGCTTGCGGAAGTTGAAATCCCAGCCGGTGCATTCCGGTATCCAGTTTCAACCAACAGTTAACGGGTTGAGGCAGAACCTTTCTATCCAACACTTCCAGTTGTTGTGGTCGAACCACGGCCAGCATCAGATGATGTCGGGATGCGGCCTGCAGTTCGGCCCCGCCAAAACTGCCTTCCAGCACCAGAATGTCTTTCTGAAAGCCAGCCTCCCTGAGAACAACCCCCTCTTCCACTCGCGCCACGGCGAATGCATCTGCGGCCACCAGTGCCCCTGCAGCTCGTAATGCACCATGTCCATAAGCATTGGCCTTGATCACTGCCATGACGGCACTGCCAGGGGATATTTCCCTGACTCGCTGCAGGTTATGACGAAGTGCATCCAACTCGATATTGGCGTGGGGGCCCATCAGAAAGACTCCATACAGACAAACGGTGAATAATACCCCCACGGCCTGCCAGGGAGGGTAACCTCAGTCCGGTCAATATCCATCATCTCCGTAGACATCATCGATAAAATTCTCAAATTTGGTGTACTGCCCGAGAAAAGTGAGTTTGAGGGTACCAATAGGGCCATTACGTTGTTTGCCAATAATGATTTCGGCCACGCCTTTCTCCGTGCTCTCCTCGTTATAGACCTCGTCTCTATAGATGAAAACAACCAGATCTGCATCCTGCTCGATGGCACCCGATTCACGCAGGTCCGACATGATGGGACGTTTGTTGGTGCGCTGTTCCAGACTCCGATTGAGCTGTGAAAGAGCGACCACCGGTACATTGAGTTCCTTAGCCAGCGCTTTGAGCGACCGGGAGATCAGGGAGATCTCATTGGTGCGGTTCTCCGCCGAACCGGTGGCCTGCATCAACTGCAGGTAATCGATCATGATTAACCCCAGTTCACCCTGCTCCCGCATCAACCGACGGGCACGTGCCCTCAATTCGGTGGGTGACAAAGCGGGGGTATCATCGATAAACATTTTCGCTTCAGCAAGAATGCTGACGGCAGAGGTTAACCGGGGCCACTCGTCCTCCTCGAGACTACCGGTACGCACCCGATGCTGATCTATTCGTCCCAGGGAGGACATCATGCGCATGGCCAGGGATTCCCCAGGCATTTCCATGCTGAAAACCGCCACCGGCTTGCCCGAGTTGATCGCGATATTCTCTGCTATATTCATGGAAAGCGCGGTTTTTCCCATGGAAGGACGGCCAGCAATGATAATCAGATCAGCTGGCTGTAAACCAGATGTCATCTTGTCGAAATCGGTAAAACCGGTACTGAGGCCAGTAATCGGATCATCCTGGGCGAACAGAGTCTCAATCCGGTCCACTGCCTTGGTTAACAGAGATTTGATTGCCTCAAACCCCCCGCCTCCCCTTGCCCCCTGCTCGGCAATCTCGAACACTTTACTCTCAGCGGTATCGAGTAACTCAGCACTGTTCTGGCCTTCGGTATTGAAACCGCTGTCGGCAATGTCCGTACCCACCCGGATCAGCTGCCGCAAGACCGAGCGTTCCCGAACGATATCTGCATAAGCTTTGATATTGGCAGCGCTGGGGGTATCTTTGGCAAGGCTACCGAGATAGGCCAGACCTCCCGCTTCGGTCAGCGCATTGTGTCTGTCTAACTCTTCTGAGAGCGTGATGACGTCAAACGGCTGACCCTTCGAAGCCAGCGCTTCAATGGAGCGCAATATCAGCCGGTGCTCCCGTCGGTAAAAATCCTGCTCCGACAGGCGATCTGCCACCTGATCCCAGGAAAGGTTATCGAGCATCAGCCCCCCGAGTACTGACTGCTCGGCCTGGATGGAATGGGGTGGCACCCGCAAGCTATCCACATCCACTAAACTACTGTCCAGCTGTGATGAAGCCTCGATAGTATCAGTATATTCAGACACATACATACCCAATGGGGTTATCAGGAAATGGCATTTCTATAAGACTCCAATAGCAGCCAGGCATCGTTTCGGGTGCCCATTTTCACATGACGGCCCCACCGGTGGAAGGGCGGTGTTGGGAAGTCAGCAACAAAATCACCGCGTACTCGACGTGTAGAAAGAAAGCGGCTGGAGTCACCTTACTCATCGGAGAGATGTTCTCTATGCCGAGCTGTACCAGCAAATCCCTGGCATGGCCCGTATCTTCCACCAATGCAGCTTCAGCAAGTTCAAGTTCCAGTTCTCCCTCCGTCATACGGTGCTCGGCTACGCTGGCCGCGACGATTCGAATCAAATCGCTTCGTCTGAACAGCGATGATGAAACATTGACAGCCAGCCTACCGGGGTGAAGTCCTTCTGAACGCCATTGTCTAAACTGACGGCAGGCCTGATCCAGTACCCAAGTATCCATTTTTCCTACCAAACCCGTGGATCCAGGAAAAGTGCACGATTGGGCAAACCGGTCAAACTGGCCATGGCTCTGTGGTATGTGGTACGGGGTGAGGCCTTCGACAGCCGCAAACTTTTTAATGTCCAGGCCTTGGGCCTGGCGGCATGAGTTCCTCCATCAATCTCTACACACT
>JAAELC010000355.1 GCA_024227135.1 Gammaproteobacteria bacterium | reverse complement strand
TTCATACTCACCCATGGCTTTGGGCATCCCCGTTCTGTCCGAAGACAAGATCTCAATAGTGCCCCACGGTGGTTGTCGGATGTCATACTTAAAGTTGGTCTCAGAAACTGTCCCTCGTAGATCCTCAGACCCGTTCACAGTGGTCGGCGTAACTCTGCCCAATTGAAGTACCCGACGATTGCATTCGTGTCACGCGGTTGTCTGCGAACCAGTGTTCACCGAACTAGCCTGGCGTTAGACTAATAGGCTTGCAGTTATAGCCCTCTCCTTGGTTTCCTTGTGTTGCGAGGAAGGATGATTGGTGAGTTCACCCCTTTTGTTCTCCGAAGTCGAACCTCTGCGCTGCCGACGATGGAGATGTTCAGGTTACCGCCCTAAAATCACCCGCTGTCGTTCACGAAGCAATGGAGACTCAAACAATAAGCGACCCCCTAGGATGGTTCTCGTCCGACACGAGACACCAAACGAATAACCTTGTAAATGTTGATATTCTATTCCTAATAGCGATATCTCCATTAGACTGTTATTGGCAGCCAAGCTCTTTACTACTCGGGGGTATTATGCCCGCCATCAGGCCGAGCGCCCACCCAATATATAGGCAAGCTAGGAGCGTTT
The DNA here is from genome assembly GCA_024227135.1 of Gammaproteobacteria bacterium. GTDB lineage: Bacteria > Pseudomonadota > Gammaproteobacteria > Chromatiales > Chromatiaceae > JAHEHQ01. The sequence continues at coordinate 1,295 of JAAELC010000355.1, read as the reverse complement.
GAAGAGTTTTACAAGGTTATAATACAAAGTACACATACACACAAAAAAGGTCAAGTCTACAACCACCACGATACTAACGAAGTCCCAAATCCCAGTTTCATCATTCTATGCGTTCTTCGTCTTGTTGTCGTGTTTTATCATTTGTACCTCTTTCCACTACTACTCAGAGAAGTGATTAGTTGTCGTGACCCCGGAGGCTCCGCTCCTCGGGATATCAGTCAGAGACTGCGGGCCACTGTGTCCTCCGGGCGGACCGGCGGACCTTGTGTGGAAGATAGCTAGTTCATCGGGAATAATACATCGATACTCCCCCCACAGCAAGTGCATCCATGCCGAAGCTGTACACATACACGAACTACTTCCTCCACCAGCTGAAATATTGATTCATCACTCCCCCCACACTGACAGTCCAGGTTGCCAAAGGCAGAGAAAAGAGTGCTGGTCTTCAAGTGTGGGCATTGTTCTGTGGTCACGGTGTCCATCATCCAGCGCCACGCCCCGGTCCACTCCAGTTGTAGTACCAGCAGAAGGAGGAGCGGCAAACAGCCTGGCCGTGGCTGCAGCAGCGTCCTAGCAACTGTTGGTCTGTCCACACTACTACTGAGCGGTGGCGGAGTGCGCGGAGAGAGAAGCCATCTGCAGCACCAAGAACATGTGGCAGGGCTGTCTGGGCTGCAAGATGCTATGCGGTCGTCCGTCCTCAGCGGAGACGGCTCTTGGTCGTCGTCGGCGGGAGGGTGCCGGCCTGGTCCACATCCTTGACGCAGGCGGCCAAAGTCACCCTGCTGGCCCGCGGGTCCGGGCGCAGCCAGCGGTGGTTGCCATGCTGCTCCACGAGGGTGCAAGCGGTGGCAAAAGGAAGTTCCGACGAGGGTGCACGCCGGGCTGGCCCACAGCATCCTGGGCGCAGGCGGCGGCAGTGTGCCCTGGGCCCACAGGTTACCCCTACAGTGTGTTGATCCGGCAACATCAGCGGCACATGTAAAGGGCACTAGTGCAGGCTCCATGAGCAGGTTGGCCATTGAGGCCCCTATCATCTGGCCCAGTGGTGGAAATGACTGGCCATAGTGATCAGGGTCACCCCAGTAATCCAAGTTTATTTCGCCAAGGTAAATTGTCCAATTGACAAATCCGTTGTGCAAATACTCAAAAATACAGCCACCGACAGATATTCATTCATACTCACCCAGGGCTTTGGGCATCCCCGTTCTGTCCGAAGACAAGATCTCATTAGTGCCCCACGGTGGTTGTCGGATGTTCATACTTAAAGTTGGTCTCAGAAACTGTCCCTCATA
>JAAELC010000354.1 GCA_024227135.1 Gammaproteobacteria bacterium | reverse complement strand
TGCCAGACCAGAAGCACTCAGCGTGCTGGAGAGGTATGTCTTGACAGCCTGCCCCATAGAAGTAAATTCAAACGCCCGTTTCCCAGAAATCCTTCCCCCCAGCCCTGACTGATAAATCAGCCGTTCATCATCTCCAACGCTCCCCTTTCTCCTCAATCCCAGAACCCGTCTGGTCCAGGACAAAAAGCGAAGATCCGCATCGGCTCGCCGCACTTCGGGCAACGCAGCGGCAGACATTCGAATATCCGTGTCAGCAGAAGAGCCCAACATCGGGCTGCGGCCAGACGCACCCCGCCGGTCGGTTGATCTGCATCTCGGCCATCGGAAGCTGAGTCCTCCAGGCCCATTTCCAACGTGCGTCCTGAAGGAGCTTGAGTGTCGCACCGCTGGGGCCTGCGCTCTCGATCACCGCCGCCTCAGTTTGGAATTCGGCGCCAACACTCCGCAGTAGCGATGCTTGTGGACAGGGTAGGACGGGGATGGGGAAAAGGTACTCAGAGAAATGGGGCGGGCCGATAACACCACCAGCCAGCCCCCGGATGATCATTTCAGGAGTGTCATTCGCTTTGTCTCCATATTCCTTCCGGCCTCCAGACGATAGAAGTAGGTGCCGGAGGGCATTGTGCGGCCATTGCCGTCCTTTCCTTTCCAAACGACCTCGTTTCGGCCAGCATTAGCCATCTCGTCGTCCATCAACACATCAACCAATCGACCGCTCACGTCGTAGACTTGGAGGCTAACCGCCATTGCAATTGGCAGATCGAAGGCGATCCTGGTTTGAGGGTTAAAGGGGTTTGGGGCAGCATCCGAAAGTGCGAAAGTGGTGGGTTCACGTGAGATCTCAATTCCTGTTACATCGTCGACTACAAAACTATTCTCCTGAGCGAAACCGGAACCCACGAACGAACCGTCAATTGCTTGGACGGACCAGTAGTACGTCCCGGGTTCGAGCTGGAGTTTCCAGGAAGGGCCCGTCTGGGCGTTTCCAATATCAACAATTCGTCGATACCCGGTTCCTGAATCCGACATCGCTGACAGTACGTCACTTTCCCCGGGTGAGGTACCCACTCGAAGGTTGTAGGAAATTCCACCCGGCGGAGTGTGGTCGTCAGAAACCTGGCTCCAAGAAAATTCGACCCCAATTTCGCCACTGTCCGTTGAAAGAACCCCAGGTTCCGCGGGGGGGAGATTCAATATCGAACACAGGTTTTCGTAAATGGCTGTTACGCGTATCGTCCCATTCGTACCACAAACGATAAAATCGGTATCCATATCGTTGTCAATGTCACCCCACGCAGCATCGGTGAGGTATAAACCGGGTAAATCGGTCTGTGAGTCAACCAGTAGGCCACCATCATTTCGGTAGATTTTGGTGACATTCGAACCACCAGGGACTGTACCGGCAACCAGGAGATCCTGATCTCCGTCGTTGTCATAATCGGCGCATGTTAGGGATCCATTCACCACAGCAGGAATACCCGAGCTGGTTGGCTCAAGAACACCTTCTTGGTTCCTGAAGAGGTCTGCAAATCCGCCGCTGCTGGTTTCTCCTGAGGTGAATAGATCAAGATCGCCATCGGAGTCGATATCCACCCAAGCTAGATCCCCGCGACGGAGTTCGGGAACCGCGGTCTGTTCGGCTGTAAAAATGCCTCCCTCATTAACATAAAGAGTCGATGTAAGACCAGAAGCACTCTCTCCGGTCACCAATAAATCTAGATCGCCATCAGCATCGAAATCGCCCGGAGCCAGTGCGCTCAATTGAACTCCAATCAAACCCGCATCCATGGCGACAAATTCATCACCGTCGTTCAGAAAGATTTCGGAAATAGCAATATCCGAATCGTTAGCACCAGTGAGAATGGCATCCAGGTCCCCATCCCCATCCACATCCGCCCAGTCTGCAGTTCCTCGATAGACCCCTGGCAAGCCCGCGGCAATGTCTGTGAATGCGCCTGAATTGTTCT
>JAAELC010000353.1 GCA_024227135.1 Gammaproteobacteria bacterium | reverse complement strand
TGCGGGGCAATCTCTGGGGGGTGAGCAGTTACATCGCCACTATACAGAAACAGTCGAGAGAACATGTACCCTTTATTCAGTTACAATGCCCGGCATGAATCTAATCCGGGAATGGACACCTCCTCCGCCGAATCTCACGGTTCCAGACGCCGGTTATCTCGATCTCTGGCTGATCGATCTGACCCAGGAAACCGTCTTATCCCATCCTTTTTTGTCACCCGATGAAAAGGAACGGGTCAGACGCATCCAGTACAAAGCGGGTAAACGCCGTTTCAGCAATGCAAGAACCACGATGAGGAAAGTTCTCTCTGACTATCTGGGTATGCAGCCATGGGAAATCCGCTTCGCTTACGGCGCCATGGGTAAGCCGGAAGTCGCGCTGTCAGACACAGGCATTCGCTTCAACTTGAGCCATTCCGAAGACCTGGCAATCCTGGTGGTCACCGACCAGGGAGAGGTTGGAATCGATCTGGAGCCGATACGGCAGAGGAAAAATCTTCTTGGCATTGCAAAACGGGTGTTCGACGAGTCTACTTTCAAGTATCTTTCCTGTTTGCCGAATATAAGCCAGATGCAAGAGTTCAATCGCCTCTGGACCGAGCTGGAAGCACGCTCGAAAGCGGCTGGCAAAGGTGTGTTTCACAGGCCTGAGGGTACCGGAATCGATATCCTGAGTTTTGAGCCCAAAGAAGAGTGGGTGGCAACTATCGCCCTTATGGGCGATCTACCCGGTATTGACTCATGGCACTGTCACCATTTCGTGTATTCGGCTCAGGGTTAGCGCATCGTGCAGAACGTTGCGCCAATATCCACCGGCAGAGCCAACATGGGCAATGATAGTGCCGTTTTCCAGCTACTGAGGTCCCGGAGCACCCCGGAAACAGAGTCAATTCCTACATACCCGGCCTGCTGCATCAAAACATGAAACCAGCACCGCCTGCTGGATTCGAGGCGTTGGTAATCCGAATACTTTACGGCAGAAATTTGTAATGATCCCAAGGGGGTCGTTTTTCGTTTAGAGGATAGACATGAGCAGAAAAGGTACTCTGGTAACTGGTGGCGCAGGTTACATCGGCAGTCACGTGGTCCGTCAACTTGGTGAAGCCGGGGAATCGGTAGTCACACTGGATAACCTGATCACCGGATTTCCTGAAGCTGTGCTGTACGGTAAGTTGATGGAAGGTAATACCGGAGACAAGGATCTGGTGCGTCGTATACTGAAAGAACATGATATCGATACCGTGCTGCATTTTGCCGCACATACCATCGTTCCGGAATCGGTCAGCAATCCCCTGAAGTATTATGGCAACAACACCTGTAATACACGCAACCTGCTGGAATGCTGCGAGG
>JAAELC010000352.1 GCA_024227135.1 Gammaproteobacteria bacterium | reverse complement strand
TCTTTGTTCTAAAGCAACATTAACAAATCGTATCATATTTAAATTGGATAAAAGGGTTGCGAATCATTTTGTGAAATGATAACATCAAACAACTAGATGTAGTAACTTTGAAGTTAACGAAAGTCACCTATCACCGGGGGGGATAGGGTATGACAATCCGTTCTTACAAACAAAGTCTTCACTTGGCCGAGTGCGATGACACTCGTGTCTTCTACGCTATTCATAAGGTAAAAACGCACCATTGCGGTATAGAGGAAGCCGGTTTGCGCTTCGGCCTTACTCGTGTTTCGACAGACCATCCTTATAGAACGTCCCTCCCTTGTGCCCGACAAATTTTCACAGCAATCTTGAATCGATTGAAATATTTATTCGATCTTTCGAAATCTCTCTCTGAACACCAAGATATCATTTGTCACCCTATCTTAATATTCTTCAATCTCTGCAATAGTTGTAACCTCAGTTATTGCTACACCGAAGGTCGTTTAATGAGACACGACATACAGTCTTTATCAGCGGAAACGAACCGCCTCGGGTTCGACTTTCTAATGCAACAAGCCGAACCCGGTGAGGTATATGTTTTCCTCTTAACCTACATAGAGCCGCTGTTGAATTTTCCGGTTCTCACCACACTTGCCTCTCATGTCCCGGAGAAATTTCGACAACTGAGGGTACCCCCAAAGCAGAGATTTTTAAGTAAAAGCACGGTGCTGAATGCAGATATCCTAAAATTTATCAGAAAATACGACATTATCAGCCAATTTAATTTCGGGGCCACCTGTAGCTCACGTTCACTACAAGCCTGGGTTCCGGTTGTGATGTAAATTGATAATCTTAATTGTATAGGAGGACATATTATGCCTGTGGCACCAACGTATCCAGGAGTGTACATCGAAGAAATCCCGAGTGGTGTCCGCACGATTACGGGTGTGCCCACGTCGGTGACGGCGTTTTTAGGACGGTCCCGCCGGGGGCCGGTGAATGATCCTGTGGTGATCAACAATTTCGGTGATTTTGAACGGCGATTTGGGGAGATGTGGAATAGTAGCACCATGAGCTTTTCCGTAAGAGATTTCTTTCTAAATGGTGGCGGTCAAGCCGTTATCGTCAGGCTGTTCAATCCCACTTTTACCGACGAAGTTGCACGGGAAGCAGCCTTTACCGCTGCAGAATTAGAAGCCCAGACTGCCGCCCAGGCCGTGGCGGATGCGGCAGATGATGCTGTTGCAGCCGCTACAAGTGCTCAGGATGTGGCCGATGCTGCGGCTGGAGCCGTGGCTGCTGCAGGAGCGGCAGGAACCATTGCCATGGTTGCCGCAACGGCAATTTCAGAGGCAGCCCAGGGGGCGGTGGCAGGAGCAGCTGCGTTTCAGGATGTAGCGGACGCGGCAGCTGCAGCCGTGGTACCCGTGGTCGACGAGCTTGCAAACGACGCAGCTCCGGTAACCCGAGCCAGGTTGACGGTTAGTGGTCTGCCCCTTGAAGCGGTCAATGAAGGAACATGGGGCAACAGCCTCCGGGCCCGTATCGATCATGACGTGGTGGGAGTGGATGCTGCAAACCTGTTCAATTTGAGCATCCGTGACGGCGAAACCGGAGATATCGAAGTGATCCGTAATGTTTCGGTGCTCAGCCATCATACGCGCAGAGTGGATCGGGTACTGGCCAAGGAATCGAAGCTGATGCGTGTGTTTCAGGGCCTTCCAAGCTCACGTCCCGGCGAAAGTCCTACCCCGGCTGCGGGAACCAGCTACTGGGATGATGCGAACTGTTCCGAGGTCAATGTTCCGGCATCCGATGGCAATACCATTGGCAGCAACGATTACCTGGGTAACGAAGATGATAAGGAAGGAATCTATGCCCTCGAGAATACCGATATTTTCAATATGCTCTGCATTCCTCCCTACGATCAGGATACAGATGTGGCCAACAACGTCTGGGGGGCAGCAGCCACTTACTGTGAGTCTCGGAGAGCCATTCTAATTGTAGATGCACCCTCAGGCTGGGACAGCAAAGAGGCTGCCGTCAGCGGCATCGCATCGGGGGTGGGAACGATCAGCAAAAACGCGGCCCTCTATTTTCCGCGCATCGACCAGGCCAATGTGTGCCGGGACAACCAGATTGAAACCTTCGCACCCTGCGGCACAGTAGCCGGCGTCATCGCCCGCACAGATACACAGCGGGGGATATGGAAGGCACCCGCCGGCCTTGAGTCGACCTTGCGCGGCGCCTATGGTCTGGACGTGCCCCTGACCGATGCGGAAAACGGAGAACTCAACCCATTGGGTGTCAACTGCCTGAGAAGCATCCCTCCCGCGGGACACATTGTCTGGGGCTCCCGAACGCTCCAGGGTGATGACCGCAGGGCCTCAGAGTGGAAATACCTGCCCGTCCGGCGGCTTGCCCTTTACATCGAAGAAAGCCTGTATCTGGGAACGCACTGGGTGGTCTTTGAACCTAACGACGAACCCCTCTGGGCACAGATCCGTCTCAATGTAGGTGCCTTCATGCACTCCCTGTTCCGCCAGGGAGCCTTCATGGGCGTAAAACCGACGGATGCCTATCTGGTCAAATGCGATTCGGAATCGACAACTCAGGATGACGTAAACCGGGGCATCGTGAATATCGTTGTGGGTTTCGCTCCCTTGAAACCCGCCGAATTTGTCATCATCAAACTGCAGCAACTTGCAGGCCAAACCCAGGCATAAAGGAGTACATCCATGGCAGAATTCAGTGTCAATCAACATCGATTTGATCCGTATAAGAACTTCAAGTTCAGGGTTAAATGGGACGGAAGATATGTGGCTGGTGTCAGCAAGGTCAGTGGCCTGAAACGAACCACGGAGGTCATCAAGCACCGGGAAGGTGGTGATCCCAGCTCCAGCAGGAAATCACCGGGCCGGACGGAATACGAACCCATCACCCTAGAACGTGGCGTGACCCATGATGTGGAATTTGAAAAATGGGCCAATAAAATCTGGAACTTCGGTTCCGGCCTGGGGGCGGAAACGTCCCTGGCGGATTTTCGCAAAGCGATCACCATCGAGGTATACAACGAGGCGGGCCAATTGGCCATTGCCTACAACGTATACCGGTGTTGGGTCTCAGAATACCAACCCCTGCCTGACATGGACGCCAATGCCAACGCCGTGGCGATTCAGACCCTGAAGCTGGAGAACGAAGGTTGGGAAAGGGACTACGCAGTGACGGAGCCTACGGAAGAAACCTACGACGAACCGGCCTGATCGGGGTGGCGTAATATATGACTCCCCTAACCTCCCTTGCGCTGGTTGAACTATGGGAACAAGGATGTTACCTGGGCCCCATTGATCAAGCCATCAGGGTGATATGTGCTGTAGACCTGTCGTTATCAGACAGACAGGTCCGCAGCCTCCCCCTGGCCCAGCGTGATAGAATGCTGCTTGATATCCGCTCACGGCTTTTCGGTGATCTGTGTACTTGCACAGATCGATGTCCTCACTGCGCCGTTGTCAGCGAATTTGAATTCAGCATTCACGATCTTCTTGAGCAGACAAAGGATCAGGAAAAGGCGGAAATATTAGTGCACCTAGAAGATTACAAGGTGGCGATCAAGGCCCCTACCAGTCTGGATGTCGAGCAGGTTTTGAGTAGTTCAAAGACGGATGTAACCAGGACCTCGGCACTTCTCAGCCGCTGCATCGTTTCGGTCACCAGGGCAGGGGCGGCTGTTTCCGCGGATCAACTGCCTGAGGCCCTCACAGAGCCACTGGTCCAAGCCATGGTCGAGGCTCAGGAACTGGCCGATATCCGCTTTGGCCTCACCTGCGGCGAGTGCGGTACAGGCTGGTCAGCTCCCTTTGATATCACTCGGTTTTTATGGGATGAAATCGACTATCTTGCCCGGCGTCTTCTCCACGAAGTTCACCGCCTGGCATCGGTTTACGGCTGGACAGACAGAGACATTCTTTTGATTCCGCTCCGAAGGCGGGCTTTTTACCTTGAGTGCATTGGGACATGACCATGAATTTTCTCGACGCCCTGATTGGAAAAAATAGTAGGGAGCTACCCGTGATCCAGCCCCGTCCTAAATCGCTCTTTGAGCCGGAACAGGATCCGACTGTTCTTCCGACCGTCCCCATTGAGAAGCAGGAAAACAGTGGGCCACACGACATAAGCGAAAAAACATCCGGGGTGAAAGTGATCCCTGGCGCGTTTCACCCGGCACAGGAAACCGGAAAGACCATAAATCACAACCCACAACCAGAAACAGACTCAGGGAATCAGGTAATCCGGACCAACCCGGAAGGAAAAGACGGACTTCCTCGGGAATCAGAGACCGGTTTTACAGACAGGCAGGTGAATGATATGGCCGGTAAGGAAAAGGCTCCGGTACCTGATTCTCCGGCTTGGAACCCGGTACAAAATACAAAGCCTGAGGATAACCACACCGAACCAGCACCTCTCAATCAGGTCCGGGCAAATGAGAAAGGCCCGGAACTAGATGTGATAGTAAAACCAGAGACCATTATTTACTCACAGCTGCATACCTGGTCGGCCCCCTTGAACCAGACTCCGGTTTCGCCCCTGGCGGTACCAATCAATCGGGGAGAAAAGAGAGAGACCCCCCAGGCATCAAACGGGGTGACTCGACATAAATCTGGAAATCATGCAGAGCCCGCCCCACTTCAAACCGGAAGAAACCACACAACCGATCGAGAGCCCTCGTCCCGAGCACCTTTTTTTCCTAAGGCATCTAAAACCCTTGTAGACAAAGAGCCCTGGAATCCACCCGTACCACCCAAGGTTACCATTTCCATCGGAACCATTGAGATACGTGCCGGGAAAAAACAACCGGTACATAAACCAAGCGGAGACACTCAGGTACGGGAACCGGTCCTGGCCCTTGATGATTACCTTCGACAGGTCAACGGAGATCAGAAATGAGCACATCCATGGCCATAGCCGCCGTCACGGCTACCCTTCAATCCCTGATTTCAAACCGTGTTGCGGCGGAACCCATTGCATCCGTCATCGGAGCGGTCAGTGTCACCAGCTTGCCTCCGGACCGTATCACCCTCACCGGAACCAACGATCCGGATCAGATAAATTTGTTTCTTCATCAGATCACCCGGAACCAGGGTTGGGCCAATGTGGATCTTCCCAGCCGGAATAGCCGGGGAGAACGAATCGCCACCCCGCCCCTTACGGTGGATCTCCACTATCTGATCTCCGTCTACGGTTCCAGTCCATACTATGCAGAACTTCTTCTCGGTGAGCTCATGCAGGTCCTTCACGAGAATCCCGTTCTGAGCCGGGCCACAATTGAAACGGCCCTTTCGCCGACTACCCCACCCACAGATTTCCCCACGGAACTTGCGAATTCCGGCATAGCCGATCAGCTTGAGAAAATCCGCCTCACCCCCGGAATTTTGAATGCCGAGGAAATCTCCAAGCTCTGGGCCGCCATGCAGGCCAAATTCAGGCCCACCGTGGCCTATCAGGCCTCAACCTTGATTATTGAAAATAACGCTGTGACCAAACCCGCTCTTCCGGTAGCACGCCGTCTGGGATATGGAGTACCCCTCGACTCCGCTGTCATCCAAAGTATCGTTGTCACTGATCAGCCGGGTGAACCGGTTGTACCCGGAGTTTCTGTTGATATTCTGGGATATCGTCTAGATAACGAAGATTTAATCATCACCATGAATGGGGGAGATGTGACAGCCCTTGCAACAGAGATCAGTGACACAAAAATCACCCTTTTACTCCCGACCCCTATGGTAGCCGGGATTTACAGTGGCGTTGTAGCAGTGAAAATCATTCATCAGATGCTGATGAGTGACCCGGAATCCCTGCATATCGGGCAGGAATCCAACACTGAAACATTTATGCTCCGTCCTCTGGTAAGTACTGCGGTCACGGTGGATGACTCGGAACTGATCGAAGGGGTAACCTACCGGTCCGGTACATTTACATCTACCATCGATCCCAGGGTTGCCCGGCGCCAGTCCGTATCCCTGCTTCTCAACGAATACCAGCCCCCGACAACCCGGTCACCCAGGGCATACCGGATCAAAGCCCCGGACGGAAACGGACTTGATCCCGAAATCATCGATACGGATACCGTGGAATTTTCCTTTTCGGGGGTGGCAGAAGGGGAATACCTTGTAAGGGTTCAGGTGGATGGAGCGGAAAGTCTGCTCAGCACAGACGGTGACGGCTACTTCTTTCAGCCGAGGATAAGCCTATGACTGATCATCAAAAAGAAAAGTGTTACCGGACCCTTTTTGATGAAACGAAACGGATTAGGGGTCTGCTGGAAAACGCATGCAAACAAAACGACGGCCGTAAAGAGCCGGTGTCCTGGCAGGATAGTGGCCTTGAATTTCCGCGCCTGAATCATCTGGAAACGATGTTTCAACTGACGGAATTTGAACGGGACTGCGTTTTATTATGTTCGGCTTACCTGATGGATGAGACTGTACGCCGTCATTGCCATACCCTCGCCGCGGGGGGACGGTCCGGCCCCAGCCTGCGCCTGGCCATGACCATTTTTAACAGAACCACCTGGGATGTACTGTCTCCCGGTCGCCCTCTTCGCGCTTTTCGCCTGGTGGAATTTGAGTCGATTGCCGATATCCCCAACTCACCTATGCGAGTGGATGAACGAATTTTCACCTACCTCCAGGGCACGGATCATCTGGACCAGAGACTTATTCCCTATATTTTACCGCAGATCCCCTTGAAAAACCTGCCTCCTTCTTTATCTAAAACGGGGGACACCACTTATGAAACCCTCACATCGCATACAAAATCCAATACCCTTCCTATGGTTCGGTGTTCAGGGGATGACCCTGAAGCGGCCAGAGCCCTGGCCTGGTATGTCTGTCAAAAGCTCCAGGCTCCCCTTTACTATCTAGATATCCGTGACATTCCAACAACCCCTGCGGAGCGTCATTCTTTTTGTCTATTGTGGCAGCGGGAAATCATGCTCTCCCGTTGCGCTCTCTTCTTTGACTGCTCTGAGGGGGATATTCCCGGCTTTCATTCCATACTGACCTATGTTCTGGGCATGCTGAGAGGTATTCAATTTGTTCATTCCCCCCAGCCTTTAACCGGGCTTTCAGTGCCGTTTATTTCCGTCTCCTGTAACAAACCGCAGCCAGGCGAACAGCAGTTGATGTTTGAGAGAATGCTGGGAAAAGACAAAGGGGTCATCAATGGCCATGCAGAATCCGTTGCCCAGCAGTTCCGGCTGGGGTTGGGTTCTATTGTGGGAATTAGTCAGTCCCTGAAACAGCAGGCGCGCACTGGGGATATGAATAGTCATACCTTCTGGGATTTGTGTCGGACCATGGCCATTCCCAAAGTCGGTTCCCTGGCGCAAAAAATCGAGGCCAAAGCCGACTGGAACGACCTGGTTATACCTGCACGTGAAGCAAACATCCTGAGAACCATTTCCTGCCATGTAAAAAACCGCAGGAAGGTCTATCAGGACTGGGGTTTCGCCCAGAAAAGCTCACGGGGACTCGGGGTCAGTGCTCTGTTTTCAGGGGTGAGTGGAACGGGAAAAACTATGGCCGCCGAGGTGCTGGCCCAGGATCTCAGGCTCGATCTGTACCGGATCGATCTGAGCTCCGTGGTCAACAAATATGTGGGTGAAACGGAAAAAAATCTCCGCAGGATCTTCGATGCTGCCGAAGAAGGCGGTGCCCTGCTCCTGTTTGACGAAGCCGATGCCCTTTTCGGAAAACGAAGCGAGATCAAGGATAGCCATGATCGCTATGCCAACATCGAGGTGAGCTACCTGCTTCAGCGCATGGAAAGCTACCGGGGGCTGGCCATCCTGACCACTAATATGAAGAGTTCCCTGGACGAGGCCTTTTTACGGCGCATTCGTTTCATCGTCGATTTCCCTTTTCCATCGGCTGAACTCCGGGAACAGATCTGGAAAACAATTTTCCCAAACAAAACCGGCCTTAATGGTCTAAATTACAAAAAACTGGCCAAGTTGAACGTCACCGGGGGAAGCATCAGCAACATCGCCCTCAATGCGGCCTTTCTGGCGGCAGATCAGGACTTACAGGTGGGCATGGACCACCTGTACCAGGCGGCGGCAAGCGAATATTTGAAACTGGATAAACCATTGACGGAAAGTGAGACTGCAGGATGGAAACACTGAACAACCGACCACACCCGGAAGGGAAAACACCTAGGACGGTACCGACAAAACAGGTGCCGAACCTCTCTCTGAACATCGAGCGGCTGGTGTTTGACGGATATTCCCGGGGGGACAGTCTCAGGATAAAAGAGTCGATGGAACAGACCCTGAAGGTCCTGTGTAGTGAGCAGGGTCATCTGTTAAGCGATCAGAGTTCAAGTCATCGGGAACGATTAAGCCCGCTTTATGTTCCCACCACTCCTGCCACCCCACCACGAGTGTTGGGGGAGAGCATTGCGCGTATGATTTTTACTAGGTTGAAATATGGGTAGAAACACGGCACAACTCGTCAGTACTCCGGATGTTCGCTCCGACGGAGGGGTTTCGCCTCTGATGGGAGACGTTCGTCCCCTTGTGCCGCAAGCCAGACTTGATGGTCAGCTCACCCTTTTAACGCCTGAGACTCCAGAGCCCCTGGAAAAGGAGCCTGTAGAGCAGCAAGCTGAACCGAAAAGTGAAACTTCACCCTTTTCCGAGCCTCCGCACCAGGATGAGATCCGTCAGGCCCTCGTACGAAAATTCATGCAAGCCTTTGCCCCGTCCATCGGTATTGATGGAGAAAAGCTGTCGGTGCGTCTGGACGCCACCAGCCGCCGAAAAGTACGCAGCGCGGGCGCTTCCGGCTTAGCTGAAAACAGCGCCATTTTTCTAGACGATGAAGGCTTCGACCCCTCTTCCAGGCGGGGACGGTATCTTCTCGGACACGAACTGGCCCATGTGGCCCAGCAGTCACGAGGGCTCCTGCACTCGAACCCCGATCCGTTTATCACCCGGTTGGCCGAAAAAGAAGCAGACGCCGTAGGTCATGCCGCCGCTAACAAAACCGTTCCCCGGCGCCCCCGCCAGAAAGTCTCCCCGGATCTGGGCCTGGCGGATACTGGCACAACCACCCTGGAGGAGGATGTCCGGAGTAGGTACGGCCGGGAACGGGACCGCATCAGAGACCTGCTCGCGGGCTGGTTGGGGTTTTTATGGGTGACCGATGGCATGGTGGAAGATGTTCTCCAGATTCTGCAATCCTACCCCTTTGTGATAGCCCAAGCCCTGATCAGTGTATTGGATGTGGACGAACGGGAAATCCTGATTGACGAGATCGATGACAGCCATTTCAGGCGCTTCCGGGAACAGATCCTGGCCGCCTATTCGGTGATGGACGAATCCATCCTGGGCGAAAAAGATGAACACATTTTTGACGGCATGGATTTCAGGGGATTGTCTGACGATGAAGCCATGGCTGTCCGGCACGCAATCAGGGGACTGCCCCAAACCGCAAGAGATGCTCTACGACAAGACAGCGAACATGGGGAAGCGGTTCGCCATATCATGGAATTGGACCAGGCATGGGACGTTCGCCAGAGCCGACGCCTTGGTCGTGAACGGGCTCGGCAGCAGGAAGAGATCCAAAGCAGGTCAGCGAGAAGCGATCGACTGGGCAGATCCATGCGAGGTACAACCGGTGATGAAGAGGGTCTGGACCCCGATTTCCTGAGAGATCTTGAAACCATTGAAGAGAGCATCTCCTGGAGGATGAGTGATGAGGAGGCCCTGGCTGTTCTGGATATTGCAGGTGAATACCTGAGTTTCCCCGAGCAGTTCCGGATTCTTGCTGAGCGGTTGGATGACCGCAATCTTCTCGACCGTCTGGTGCGCGAGCTTCCCGTCTCCGATCTGTTTGAAAACCAGGTCACCGGAGAAAGGCGTACCCAGACCCTGGTGCGGCTGCTCAGTGTGCGTCCTGCCTACCTGAACGTAGACATTGCCGAAGACTTGTTCAGTTTAGGCCTTTTCGACTGGGCTGTCACCGATGAAGATGCCTATCTTGCCTTTCAGCTGATCCGGGCTGTTCCCGAATCGGTGAGGGAAGACTTTGAAGTCTATCTCGCTGATAATGACCGGAGTCTATATGGGGAAATGAGTCAGAGCATGCGCGAATCGGCAAGCACGCATTTCTATGACGGCGGTCCCCACAGATCTGACACAGCCTCAATCCAGTCCCAGCTCATGCAGGAAAATCTGTGGACTATAGGAAACATGACCAGGCTTGAAGGGTTGCTCCGTATGGCAATTGGTGCTGGAGTTGGGCACTGGGTTTTTAAGCAGTCCGCTCTGGCCTACGCGCGAGACCGCGAAACCTATACCAACCCTGACTTCTACAACCGGATTGTTGCACCGTTTCGTCTTTACCGTTCTCTTGGACGAACTACAGGCGGTGAGTTTGAGCCCCGTATTGATTACGATCCCCGGGACATCGAGGGAACCCACTGGTATGAGGAAGGGCCGCTGTCCTTTCTCAACCTGGTTGTTCAGGGCGTCCAGACCCTGGCAAGAAGCCGTTCTGCTACCCTCTCCGGCCACTCCATCGGAGGGGAGGACCTGGATATTTCTGAACTCCAGGATGTTCTGGGCGGTAACCTGATGGGTATCCGATTCTCCCGCATCGGTGAGCAAAGAGAGCAAGGGGGCGATAGAAACCCGGGTGTGAACCTGATCGACTATGCCAGATGGGACCAGAGCCGCGGCGTCCTCGAGGCAAGGGCCTCATCTCTTGCCATTGAAGCGGTCCGTTATCCGATGGGCGGCCTGACTTTTCAGACCCAGCGGGGTAGCATCGAAGGATTTGAGGTTCATATTACTGCAGGAAATGATGATCTGCCAACGGCTTTGATGGTCTCCATCGATACCCTTCACCTTGAAGACCTGTTGGTTATCACCAGGGGAAGCATGTTCGGGGTCAATGAGGTAGATATAAATAGTCTGGATGTCCGCATGGGACAGACTTCCATCCGCAACCAGATGGCATCTCCCCGGGAAGGCGGGAGAGGTTGGGGTATTCCCATTATAGGCCTGCCTTTACGATCGTTGATCAATTTAATAACTTTGAGCGGTTCCTCCGGGCAACTCGCCGGCGGCCTGACCGCTCCGCCCTCTGAAACACCTGTCAGTATATCCATAGGTTCCGTTGATGTTTCAGGTATTACCACCAGCTCAGGCCAATACATCGACACCATGCATTTGAGTGACTTTTCCGTGCAGATGGCCTCCTCAGCCCAGAGGCTGAGGCGTATACTTGGAGGCCACCGGGCCCGTTTAATCAGGCTCCGTCAAGATATGGCCCGGGCTGGTTCAGATGAACGTGGGATCTACCGGCAGAGAATCGAGCAGACGGAACTTCAGATACGTTCTTTGCAGCGCTACTTTCAGCGTCTTGAAGAAGCACAAACAGAAGCGGATAGACTCACAGAGAGGGCGGAACAGAACCCTGGCGACATGAGTGATGCGGACCGCCAGCGTCTGGCATTCTTAAGGGAAATGCTCGATCAGGCCGAAAATGGCGGTATCGTTCTCGCAGCTGGAGAACTGAGCGCCTCGGGTCTTGAGGGACGCATCAGCGCTGAGGCGCTGACACTCAGGGATATTCATGGATCGGGGCAGTCCGCGGAAGGTGTACTGAACATGCTGATCGAATCCAATGCCCTACAGCGCATGGTGGCCGGGGCAGCCCACCGGGAACCGGTACTTCGATCACAGCGCCACCAGGGCCCGGGAACCTTTACCCTTGAACTGGGAAGTGCGGACGTTGAGGAACTCACCGTGAGAAGTGGCCTTCCCGAGCTGGACGATCTGGAACAGGCGCTCCGGCTCGTTCGGCAACGGCTCTCTCGCCGCCCCACGGATCTTTCCCTGCGCGATGAAGAGCGCCGTCTAGAACGTTTGATCAGCGATGTCCGGAACTACAATTCTCTCACGGAAATTGGGGTGTCGGAAATGGATACGGAGCAACTGAGTGATTTCCGGCAGCTTAGAGATCGGATTTTTTCCCAGGAATCCTTTTACGTCCATCATCTGACAGCGTCAGGACTCCGTGCGCGGGTGGGTCATCCAACAGCCGGTGTGTCCCTGTTTGCAGAACAGGTGGATGCAGCAAGGCCCGAAGCAGGGGTACCGGGAATCAGAGCCGGAGGTGCAACCATCGGTGAGATGCATGGAACCCGTGTACGGGTCCGGGCCCAAATCCAAGGTGGCCTGTTGGCACCCGATCAGCAGGGAAGTGACGAGCGGAGAAGCCTACGAGACCGAGTGGAACGCTTTGGGGTATCCGGGGACCATCTGCAGGTTCTGGACATCAATCACGGGGGATCGGGAGTTTCAATCGAGGAAATCGACCTCCAGGCCTTTGAGCTTACCAATGACTCCATTGAGAATGCACTGGATATTGCCGCTCGTGACGGACGGATCAGCGACATCCGCCTAGTACGGACCCCCAGAAGTGTGCTGGACGGTTTGAGACAGGAACTGCTGGATTATCAGTCTCGGTCCGAGGAAGAACAGGTGGAGAATGCTGGTAGAATTGCCCAACTTGAGCGGGATATAGCCCAGCTCCGGCAATATATGCTTTTGATGGCCGAGGTGGCTGAACTCACGGAATCCGAGACGGATGGTGAGCGGCGAGCGGAAGCAGAGGAGCTGATGCAAGCCATTGCTCAGGAATACCGATTGTGGGAGGAGCGGCTGTCCATCGGCGGTGGACGTATCCAACAGACTTCTGTGCGTATCACCGGGCTCGGCAATCTGCTCCGTGAAGGATTCAGCCTTGCCGCCGCCATGGAGCAGGGCATAACCATTACTGGAACCGGCGGAGAAGAAGGGCAGCGACGCATGGCGGGGTCCGTCAGTGCAACGGATATCGGTTTAGGCCCCCATGGCCGGATCGGGGCCGCAGCCGCTCAGCAGCTGAGCGGCAGGGTTGAAATCCAGGGAGATACCATTAGGTTCCGTGATTTTGAGATCAGACAAACCTCTGTGAGCCGGTTTGCCTTCAATACACCGGTGGGAAGAATCAGTAGTACTGGTCGAACCACTTTTGGCCGCATTTATCTAAGCGGCTCCATACGCCTGACTGAAGGGGACCGGGCAGTCAGCATCCAATCCCTCAGGATCGGCCCCATCGAATCCGGTCAGCTGCGCTACCAGCACGGTGATCTGGATATCACACTCCGGGAACCGCCCTGGCCGGAAGGGGATGAACCGGAGTTAGGTGCAGGTGAACAGGCAGAGACTCGTCCTCCCCTCAGCATCGGTGGGATACGGGTAAACGGTCTGGAATGGTCCTCGTCCACCGGCCCGATGCCTACCAGCGGGTCCATTCGAACAGGAACCATCCATGGGGCAGTCAACCTGCTCTGGCGCGATATCGACCTGGGTGCGGAAATCGATGCTAGCGAACTCAACGTCGATTTTCTTCGGGGAGGCAGGGCTGTTTTCCTCATACCCGAGTTGTCCGGACGGGTTCGGGGCAACGCCATGGGGGCGGAGATCGACACCAGTTTTCATGAAATCAACACAGGACCGGTGACCTACGATCACAATCGGCGCGAAATCGACATCCCGGATTTTAACATTCCCTGGATCGAGGTCAACCGCCTAATGTATGCCGACAGTAACATGGAGATCAGCCTTCCTGAAAATTCCGGGGAAGCCAATATTTACGACGTCACTGCCAACCTGATGGTAGCGCTGAATCCATCTGGGTCCGAGCAATCCCTGAACAGGATCGTCATTCGAAACTTCTATATGACGACTCTGGATGCCTGGGGCATCGAGGTTCTTTTAAAAAATATCAATGTAGCCGGGACCCCCAGGGATATCAATCTGCGTGTTCCGGTGGAAGAGCAGGTCACCCTCACCGGTCTATCTCTGGAAGAAAACATGGAAGATGGAGAAGGCTTTGTGATCCAGCCCCCTCAGAGCGAAGGGGGCAGATGGCATGTTTTCGGCAGCCTCCAGCTTGAGTCCGCCGATGTGTCGCTTCTCAGGACATGTATCCACGATCTTTTGACTGTGGATGCCGGAATTCACGCCCGGAACCTGATGGTCAACTTGTTCAGTGTGGGAGATTATGAAATCGACCTGATGAATCTCGATCTTGATCGCATCCGTCTTGAAGCGGGCGACCATAACGTGGTTCTGGATGAAGGTGAACACGAATCGCAATACACCAGTGATGCCGGGATATCGATAGAGGGTTTCAGGAGGGAGAGAAACGGTGTGATCAGCGCGGACAATATTTCTGCAAGAGGGCTGGTCTACTATAACGAAGCCCTGGGTATTCGGGTTGATATCTCCTCCTTCAGCCTTCCGGAAGGGGCCAGGTGGGATACCCTTTTACCCCGGTTCGTCTCCGAACGGGTGATCCAG
Organism: Gammaproteobacteria bacterium; assembly: GCA_024227135.1. GTDB lineage: Bacteria > Pseudomonadota > Gammaproteobacteria > Chromatiales > Chromatiaceae > JAHEHQ01. Next base: position 17,757 of record JAAELC010000352.1, on the reverse strand, counting down.
CTGCCGAACATCATCATCAATGAGGCTCATATCACCATTGACGACATTATGGCCCTTGTGGGGACAGCCGGAGGAGGTAGTGGTCCACTTATTCCCTGGGAGGAAAACTATGGCATATTCGACAGCATTAACGGCAATATCTCATTTGATGCGTCAATTGAATATTTCCCTGATATACACATCGATCTGCCCATCGCCATGGGACTCATCGACTACCGAAATCTTGAAAATCAACTGGGGTCTTATGATGCAATACTGGATTTCAGGTATAACAATGGACGTCTCTCCCTTGTCCTGACCAACCGTAATATCAACGATATCAACGATATTCTGCCAACACCACCGACTACGGTCCCTGATGAGGATGCCGATATCCTCGTCTGGGAGGGGCTGGATGAAAATGAGCGGAGACATGCTGCCCGCGGACAGGTGTTAATCAGCACCCTGGTTCGACGGTACCACAGCATGCCGCTGATTTCCTCGATCTCAGGCGGTGGGGGTGGCGGCGGATTTCAGCTTGCCGATTATCTCCAGCTTCAAAATATCAATGCATCACTGGCTTTGGTGGGAAGTCATGTGATGAATCTGGGTCCCTATGGTCACTTGCAGTTGGGTGGAGCAGGTGACGCCATCACCGGTCTGACCGTTTCGGGCAATGTCCCCGGAATGATTAACATCGGCCTGTCCGAAGCCAGAGTGGGTATTCCGAACGGGAGGGCTCTGAATCTGGGACAGGTCAGTGTGGAACAGGGATCGGTGGTAGTTGATGGACTCAGCAACACAACACTTGATTTTGACAAGAGTACCGGATCAACCGGTACCTTCAACGGATTTTTACCTGGACGGTTGGATGGTACCATCACTGGAGCTCGAGCAGAAAACCTGGTTCTCAGTATCACACCCGCAAGGGAGGGAAGAAATGAAACCGATCAGCAGTCAGAAGACTAACGCTTTCATGCCGCGGGTGAGCGGGCTGGAAACGGAGCAGGGCGGAATCACCCGTCGTCTCGACTCCCACTTGCCCCCCCTGCCGGTGACCCGTGCACTTGGTGAAACGGTACACCCGGCGGCAACAGATGATGCAGAAAGGATCACCGGTTTTGGATTACCCCTTCCCGCTGGTTTCAGGCTCTGGGCGGAGCGGATGTTCGGCGTGGAGATGGAAGATGTCCGGATTCACGACGATCAGCAAGCCCATGATCAAGCCGAGCAACAGGGGGCGGAAGCCCTCACCTTTGGAAATGACATCCTCTTTTCCAAAGGGTCATACCAGCCCGGTAATCCCGAGGGAGATTCCCTGATCGTCCATGAACTGACCCATGCAGTTGCCCAAAACGAACCCGGAACCCAGGCCACGGTCCAGCGAAATGGCAACGGTAGGCAGGGAATCGGAAGCTCCCCACCCTCGGAGCCTTATGTCACCATGGAGGGAACCGGTACTGAAGACGGATATGTCCTGTTCGGGCAGAACATGACCGATCTGGATAGTGGTGATACACGGACCATCCGCGGGCTGCTCACCCAGCATGGGGGCAGTGGTCCGGTCACGGTTCATATCCACGGATATTCAAGTCGGGAAGGAGATGATACCTACAACGAAAATCTATCCGCCCATCGTGGAGTAGCCGTGAAAACATTTCTGGAGACCATTCTTCCTGAAGGATCTCGGGTAATCGTCTACGCCCACGGGGAAACTACGGAGTTCGGCAATCTTGCCGACAACCGGCGCGTGGGGATCGATTTTATCCAAACCCGGACGGAAAATCCTTTGGCACTCAATCAGGGTTTTCCAAACATTCGACTGGTACCGAATTTACAACTGGACCTGGATTTCAGTGGACTGGAGTTCCAGAGAAGAATGCTGGATCTCACCATTCCCTCTTCAACGGAGGAGCAAACTGAGCAAGACCCGGCCAGCCCGTCAATCGAATCGATAATGAGGACACCCCCTTCAATATTGCAAATTCCCCCGGTGGACCACTCATCGTTGATCCATCTTTACACCGGACGGGGTGTCCATAGGGACAACAGGGATGCTGTGGCGGCCCAGGAGCATTTCGAATACTGGTACAGACAATATATTCTGATGGGTTTTTCCCCTGATCGGGCGGCCAGTCTTGCAAATTTGGGGACCGGTGTTGCCGTGGGCTCCTATTTGCAACACCAACACCCCACACAGCAGGAACTGCTTGACCGCCGGATGGACACAGAAATCACCGGAGGATCTTATACCTTTGAGTTTGATTTAAACGACTGGCTGTTGAACCTGCGTAGATAAAGGAGAAAGGAGAGATTATGAATGAGTTTCCCGGATCACCCAGTCTTTTCAAAGGAGGTATCGTGGTGCTCGATCCGTCATCACACAGTGTTCAGCGGATCATAAGCCTCCAGTACAACCCCGACTCCCTGAGCCGGAATTTTCAGTCCCAGGGGGCTTCCGCGGGAGGTGACAGGGGCGAGACTCTTAGGTTGAAAGGGCCTCCCGTGGAAACCATTTCCCTGGAGGCGGAGATAGATGCTGCGGATCAGCTGGAATTTCCCAAAAGCAACAGCGCGGCGGTCAAGGTGGGTATCCACCAACAACTGGCGGCTCTGGAGACCCTTCTTTATCCAAGCGCCAGGTCCCTGGAGGAGGCCCATGGTTTGGCCTCACGAGGCACCCTTGAAATTGTTGCCTCCATATCCTCGTTAACGCTTTTCATCTGGGGGCCGGAGCGGGTCGTGCCCATGCGAATCACCGAATTCAGCATCACCGAGGAGGCATTTGACACTAATTTGAACCCGATTAGGGCCAAGGTTTCCTTGGGTATGCGCGTATTGAGTCTCAATGACCTGCCCATGGATTCCCACGGCGGAAGTCTTTACATGCGTTATCTGACCAAGAAAGAAAGCCGGATTGCACCATCGGCATCCCTTGCAACACTCACTGGAACGGAGACCATCTGATGTCACAGGACACCATATCAACAACAAGCAGATACTATACGGGCTATGTAAAAGGAGCCCTGACCCATAGGAAAATAGACGGCACGGAGGTCCGGTATCTGAGGCGGCGTTTCATCCCGCCACCCGAAAAGATAGCATCCATTGGCCACCACAAAGTCACCGAAGGGGATCGACCCGATACCCTGGCCGCCTCCACCCTGGGGGACAGCGAACAGTCGTGGCGCCTTTACGATGCAAACGGCTGCATGCATCCCGATGATTTGACGGACCAAAATGGAAAAACAATAACCATCCCCATGCCGGGAACCTACAGTCCGGCGACTTGAGATACCATGGCATATAACGGCGGTATACAACTCAGTTTGATGATCGGGAGCGTTGTTCCCGAACCGGTACCCAAGGAGGTGATCTCCTGCCTGACCGGAGTACAGGTGCGCAGCAGCGCCACCAGGCAAGGCGGGTTCCAGTGCACTTTTACCGCCGGGAAAGAGTCGATGATCATGCATGAGTTGCTTCCCGGCGGTTACTTCGATGCACCTCGGCGGGTGGTGATCACAGTGACCCTTGCCGGGGAAACCACCGTGATTATGGACGGCATCATCTCCCGGTATGAACTGAGTGTGAGCAGTGAACCGGGCGCTACCACCCTCACCGTGACCGGCCTTGACATCAGTGAAATCATGAACCGCCTGGATCTCTCCGGTTTTCCTTGGCCGGCAATGCCGCCTTTTGCTCGAATCTCCGTAGCCATTGCCAAGTATGCCATGTACGGCATTGTTCCCAAGGTGATTCCCAGCGTTCTTATGGCTGCTCCCAACCCTCTGGAACGTATCGATACCCAGCGGGGTACCGATCTGCAATATATCCGGCGTCTGGCCAGGGAGGCGGGTTATATTTTCAACGTCCAGCCCGGTCCGGCTCCGGGTATGTCAGTTGCCTACTGGGGGCCACAGATCAAGACCGGCGTACCCCAACCCGCCCTGAGCGTGAACATGGATGCCCATACCAATGTGGAATCGATGTCTCTTAGTTTTGACGGTTTGAAAAAGACCCTGTTCACCTTCTTTATCCAGCAGGAACAGGGAAAATTTCCCATTCCCATTCCCGTACCGGACATCACGCCCCTGAATCCACCCCTGGGGGCCAAGTATCCGCCTCCTCTCTCCTACACCAAGCTCGACACCTATACCCCGGAGGATCTCGACGATACCACGGCCAAATTTGATGCGGTGACGGCCGCCGCCAGGGGCCTTGCAAGGGCCTCCGAAGCCTCGGATGTGGTAGCCGGGTCCGGGACACTGGATGTACCCCGCTACGGCCATGTGCTTCTAGCCGGAAAACTGGTGGCTGTGAGGGGGGCGGGCAGGGCTTTTGACGGCCACTATTATGTTTCTAGTGTCACCCACACCATCAAGGCCGGTGACTACAAGCAAGGATTTCAATTAACTCGAAATGCTCTCATTTCATTATCATCAGAGGTAGATGTATGACTCAACAGGATACCAGACGCTATTATGGAAAATACAGGGGTGCGGTATTAAACAACATCGATCCCATGAACAAGGGCCGCATCCAGGTGCAGGTTCCCGATGTGCTCGGGCTGTCCATGTCAAGTTGGGCTCTACCCTGTTTTCCGTTTACCGGTAGGCAGATGGGGATGTGGGCCCTGCCCCAGATCGGTGCCGGGGTATGGGTGGAATTTGAACAGGGAAATCCCGATTACCCCATCTGGACCGGAGGCTGGTTCGGCGATGCCTCGGAAGTACCGGCCATGGCTCTGGCCGCTCCGCCCGCCACGCCCAATATCGTGATCCAGAGCCAGGCCCAGAACACCATAATGGTATCAGACGTCCCTGGGCCCACAGGTGGGATTCTACTGAAAAGCGTCAGCGGAGCCATGATTTCCATTAACGAGGTTGGTATCACCATCTCCAACGGGCAGGGAGCCACTATTATGCTCAACGGCCCCACCGTGACAGTCAATCAGGGAGCTCTGGTCGTTACTTAAAGATGGGTAACTACTCACATGTACCATCTTTGAACGATCGCGCTTACCCACATAGATCGGCGATAGCAGGCAAGCGCGATTGTCCCTATCTGGAGCACATGTGAGCAGTTACCAACACCGAGTTATTTGATATCAAAGAAGAATAATTTAAGAAAAGGAATAAGACCATGCCAGGACCTCTATACCATGTGAACGCAACGACCCTCTGCCCCCATGGCGGACAGGCCACCGTGGTGTCATCCAATACAAGGGTGATGGTCAGCGGTATGCCGGTGGTCACGGCAAGCGACGTGGCCACCATCGCAGGCTGTGCTTTTACAGTGGGCAACAAACCCCAACCCTGTGTGACCATTCAGTGGCTGGTTCCTGCCACACGGGTCATGGTGAACGGTCAGCCCGTCATTCTCCAGACAACCCCGGCCCTGTGTAAAAGTGCGGAGCAGATTCCCCAGGGTCCGCGCACTGTGGTCACCAACCAGACGAGGGTTACAGGCATATGAATATCACCTATCCCTACGGTTTTGATGAAAGCGGCCGCACAGCTACATCGGATATTGAGGACCATATCCGTGAACTGATCGAACAAGTACTGTTTACAGCTCCAGGAGAGCGGGTCAACCGGCCATCATTTGGAACCAACATCCGGCAACTGATTTTCGCGCCGGCCTCGGGCGCCCTGGCAGCCACCACCCAGTCTATAGTGGAAGGGGCGTTGCAACAGTATCTGGGCAGTCTGATTGAGATCGATCAGGTGAGTGCTGATTCGGACAACGAGGTGCTCCGGGTTGAAATCGTATATCGGATCAGGGAGAGCCAACAATCTATTTCGAATACTTATGTGTATAGCCTATGACAACGATAGCCATCACTCAACGAGAAAAACGTGTCCAGGCCATCCGGGAGTCAGGTACCCTCAACGGCATCGACTATCTTGAGGTGATCTCGGAAGATCAACTGACCCTGGTGGTTCATTTTATCGCCCCTCTTCCGGGCCAGACGGATGGTGTTCCGACCTCTCCGGCTTTGATCGAGGAGAACGTCCGTATCGACGGCGGTGTACGAATCAAGAACATCTGTGTGATGTCCCAGGCGGCTTCCGGCAACGAATGGACACTCACGGTGGACCAACCGGGGGATTTTTCCACTTACACTCTCTCCATCGTCACCTCACCTTTTGAAGAGAGCCACCCCGCAGGATTCGATCCTCTGCTATGCGATATCTCCTTTTCTTTCAAAGTCAGCTGCCCCAGTGAATTTGACTGTAAAAGCCCAGGTGTCTCCAGCGAACAACAAGACGAGACACTGACCCCGGATTACCTGGCCAAGGATTACAACGGTTTCCGTCGCCTGATGCTTGAGAGGTTGAGTTCTCTTATGCCGAACTGGAAAGAGCGGAACCCGGGTGATATCACGGTGATGCTCACCGAACTGCTGGGCTATCAGGCGGATAAGCTCAGCTACTACCAGGATAGTGTTACCACCGAGACCTATCTTGGAACCGCACGCCAAAGAGCCTCGCTGAGGCGTCATGCCCGGTTGCTGGACTATACCATGCACGAGGGCTGCAACGGTCGGACCTGGATTCAGCTGAAAATCACCCCAGGCGGAGACCTGGACGGTAAAGTTCTGCCCCTGGGCACACCCCTGGTCAGTAGCAGTGATACAAGTTCTCGACCCACCATCCACCCTGATGATATGGATGCTAAGGTGGTGTCTTCCGCCATCGTGTTCGAAACGATGCATGACCAGCCTGTGTACAGTGGTCACAATGAGATTGAGCTCTATACCTGGAGCGATTCAGTGACCGGACTCCCCAAGGGGTCTACGGTGTTCACCCTGGTCAATGACCCTCCCCTGGCACTTGTGGTGGGTGATGTGGTCGTTCTCGAAGAGGTGAGAAGCCCCCAAACGGGAGCCTTGGCTGATGCTGATCCTGGAAAACGCCATGCCATGAGGATCGTGGCCACAACCCCGGAATCAGATCCTCTGACCGGCCAGTCCGTACTCACCGTGACCGGCCATTCCCAGGATGCCCTGCCCTTTGATATGTGTATCAGTGTGGAGGTTGACTACGAGGGTTCACCTCAGAAACTGGCCACCAGCAGGGCTTTCGGTAACATGATCCTGGCAGATCACGGAAGAAGCGTGTCTGACCCATCGGTCCTGTCACCCGCCCAGGTTCCTTATGACCGGGTGTATGCACCGAGGTTGTCCGTGCCGACCATCACCTATGCCCAGGTTTACACCCACCACGAGAACCTTGAAACACCAGTAACCGGTATGCTGAAGCAGGATCCCAGAAAAGCCCATGCTGCCGTCTGGCTCGATGATGGCGTTTCCACCTGGGTGGTTCAGAAAGATCTGCTGGGAAGCGACCGCTTTGCCAAGGAATTCGTGGTCGAGCCCAACCGGGACCGCTCGGTGCTGATCCGCTTCGGCGACTCCGTTCACGGCAATACCCCGTCCCCCGGTGTAACCTTTAGCCCCCGATACAGGGTTGGCAACGGCCGGGCAGGCAATGTGGGGGCCAATGGTATCAGCAAAATCATCACCAATTATCAGGGTATCAGCGAGGTCCGCAACCCGATTGCGGCGATGGGCGGAGTGGAACCGGAAACCATGGCCGATGTGCGGCGGTATGCTCCCCAGGCCTACCGTACCCAGAAACGGGCGGTTGTCGAAGAGGACTATGAGACTGTTGCCCAGTTGTATCCTGAAGTCCAGAGGGCTCGGGCCCAATTCCGCTGGACGGGGAGCTGGTACACGGTGTTCATCACCATCGACCGGTTTGAAGGGCGGGCCGTCTCCGGGGATCGGGACTTTGTTGACAAGCTGATCCAACATATCGAGGCCTACAGGATTGCGGGCTATGATATCAAAATCTGCGACCCGCTCTTTATCCCGCTGGATATCACGCTGAGAATTTGCTGCCATCCGGGCTACTCCCCTCCAGATGTGAAGGAAAATCTGTTGGACGTTTTCGGACCATCCTTCACCAAGACAGGTGAAAAAGGTTTTTTCCATCCCGACAGACACACATTTGGAACCCCACTCTATCTGAGCACCCTGTACACCACGGCACTCTCCGTGACCGGGGTGGCTTCAGCTCAGGCTTTGCGCTTTCAGAGATGGGACCAGATAGCACACAACGAATTGGAAGACGGCCTCTTCCAGCCTTCGAACATGGAAATCATCCGTTGCGACACGGATCCCAATTACCCTGAAAACGGAAGAATAACCTTTGACGTTTACGGAGCGACTTGACCATGGGTTCGACCAATAGTTTACACGAACGTTGCTGTACCACATCGCCGAATAAATCCGTCAAGATCCACAACCGGGCCGGCCTTGATGAACTGGCGTATCGGGTTGGCACCCACGCCCGGTTCAAAGAATCGATGGGAAAGAGCATCACAGATTACCCAGCCCTTCGGCCTCTGACCACGCGGGACGATTCTGATAGTACCATGGCCCTGATCGATTCCTGGGCGGTGGTGCTGGATGTACTCACCTTCTACCAGGAACGCATCGCCAACGAAGGCTTTCTGAGGACTTGCACCGAGCGACGTTCCACCCTGGAACTGGCCAGGGCCATAGGCTACGAACTCAATCCCGGAGTGGCGGCGTCCACCTACTCGGTATTCAACCTTGAAACCGCCACGGGTTCGCCGGAAAGCGTGCGGCTGGATCCCGGCCTGAAAATCCAGTCCATTCCCGGACAGGATGAGACACCCCAGATTTTTGAAACAGTGGAAAGCCTTACGGCCTATGGCTCTCTGAACGGGGTCAAACCGCAGTGTGAGAAAGAAACTGTGATCGGTCGGTCCACACACTCTGTCTATGTAGAAGGCACCTCCCATAACCTGGAGAAAGGGCAACGGATTCTGCTGGTGGGCAAGCGGCGGGAGACTTCTCTCTTGAGCGAGCGCTGGGATGTGCGGACAATCACAGAGGTGGAAGAGCTTCACGATGACAATAAAACCCGGATTCAATGGATTGAAGAGCTGGGTCACACCTCGCCGAGGGTCGATCCGGCGGATCAGCCACGACTCTTCGTTTTCCGGAAAAAAGCATCCCTGTTTGGATATAACGCCCCGGATTTCAAGGCAATGCCCGATAGTATCAAAGAGGCCTATGATCCAAACGGCACCAGTCGGACCCAATGGCCCGATTTCAGCAATCAGACGGTGGGTGACAACCGTATCGATCTGGACGCCGAGTACCCGGGCATCATCGAAGGCAGCTGGGTTCTCCTGGAAAAGACCAACTATGTGGAGCTTTACAGGGTGATCGAGGTGTTGACAAACTCACGGACGGATTACACCCTGACCGCCAAAGTTACCAGCCTGATCCTGGATGTGAAAAAACATCTGAGCTGGTTCGGTCTCCGCAGCAGTACGGTGTTTGCTGATTCGGTTGAACTGGTCCCGGCCCTGGAACCGGTAACCACCCCGGTCTACGGCATCACCATTGACCTTGATGACTACTACCCCGAGCTGGAAGCGGGACGGCGCATGATCCTTGCAGCCACCTCTCTTACCCAGGTCCAGATCGCACCACGTACCAGAACATACAAAAGCGACAGTCGTGAGCAGGAAGAAAAGGAACAGCCCCTTCTGCTTCACCACCACTCCTCAACCCTCACCAGGACTCAAGATTCAGGTGACACCCTGAATGTTTCGTCTGCTCCCTTTGAGCTTCCCACGGGGCTTACGCGCTGGTTTCTTTCAATGGGCGACGGCTTTGCGGGATACCTGGACGCGGATGGGAATGATCTGCTTTTTCTTGAAACTAAAAAGGATGAGAAAGTCTCTGCCGAGCACGAGATAGTTGTCGTACGCTCCCACGAAACCACTGTCGAGGGATTGTCCCGGATCACCCTGGAATCCCCCCTCACCGGTGTCTACGAGCGAAACTCCGTGGTTCTCTATGGCAATGTGGTTAGTATCAGCCACGGTGAAACCAAAATCGAGGTGATTGGAAGTGGGGATCAATCCCAGCCCATGCAGACCTTTCAGCTGTTTCAGACCCCGTTGACCTACATCTCGTCCGCAGCTGCCGGCGGGGCTGAAAGCACTCTCAATATCCGGGTGAATGGTATTGAATGGAACGAGGTGGAGAGCCTCTACGGGCAGACATCCGATGCGCAGGTGTACCAGACACGGCTGGCGGATGACGGCAGTGTATCGGTACAGTTCGGAGACAACAGTTTCGGGTCGCGCCTTCCAACAGCCAGAAATGCTGTCAATGCCACCTACCGTGTGGGCATCGGCATGGACGGCATGGTTCGGGAAAACCAGCTCAGTCTTCTGATGACCAGACCTCTGGGGATCAAGGATAGCACCAATCCTCTACGCGCCACCGGCGCACAGGATCCGGAGACCATCGAAGAGGCCAAGATCAACGCCCCCCGCACCGTTCTCACCATGGACAGGATCGTCTCTGTGCAGGATTTTGAAGACTTTGCAAGGAGTTTCGCGGGCATCGGCAAGGCGCGGGCCAGTCTGATCTGGAACGGTTACAGTCGGATCGTGCACCTGACCATCGCCGGTTCTGACGGTTTACCAGTGGAAACGGATTCCACCCTTTACACCAACCTGATGACCAGTCTCGACACAATGCGGCATAACGATTATCCGGTATTTGTTGATTCCCTGATCGAGATCACCTTCACCCTGGCCGCTGTTCTCCGGCTCAATACCCGGTATGAACCCGAGAAGGTTCTGGCTTCAGTCAAGACGCTACTGACCGAGCGCTATGGTTTCAAAAACAGATCCATGGGAGTTCCGGTGACGGTGTCGGAACTTGTGTCCGTGATTCACCTGGAGGGCGGGGTGGAAGGGGTTACCCTCACCAATCTGAATGATAATGATCCGGTTACCCATCCCATGATTCCCGCATCAGATGCCAGGTGGGACGAGGAGTCAAAGACCGTTATCCCCACGGAACTGCTCATCATTGATCCAAACGGTATCCAGCTTACGGAGGGTGCATCATGAGTCTTACACCGGATGAACTTTACAACCTGATTCCATCGGTCTACCGCATGAGGGACGCCCGGCTCGGAGAACCCCTCAAGGCCCTGACTTCCCTTTTGGCAGAAGAGGGAGCCCTGGTTGAAAACGATATCCGCCGGCTCTATGAAAACTGGTTTATAGAAACCTGTGATGAGTGGGTGGTACCCTATATCGGTGATCTTCTGGGAATCAAACCGATGGTGGACACCGGCCATGTGGCTCCGGTGAGCAGCCGCGCCTTTGTGGGCAACACCATCGCCTACCGCAGAAGGAAAGGCACTGCCCGCGTTCTTGAGCAACTGGCCTACGATATCACGGGATGGAGGGCACGGGCCGTGGAGTTTTTCGACCTATTATCCACCACCCAACATGTGAATAATCCCAGGCTCCAGCGCAAATTTGCCCCGGACCTTCGAGATGCTGCCCAGCTGGAACAAGTGGACAGCCCTTTTGATCACACCGCCCACACCGCGGATATTCGCAACATTGTCAAACAACGGGGTATGTACAACCTCTCCCAGTGTGGTGTGTTTCTCTGGCGGATTCCCGCTTACCGGATGATCCGGGCCTTGGTAAGGGATTCCGGGACAGCAGCTTGCTTTCATATCCATCCGGCCGGTCTCGATGCTCCGCTTTACCACTCGCCCTACACGGAGGAGGAGATCACCCAGGTCACGGAACCCCACCATCTGCCCCTGCCTCTCTCCCGCAGGGTTCTCTACGATGAACTTGAAGAAAGGCGGCAATCCCTGGCCGAGAACAGAACTCCGGCATACCTCTATTTTGACGACCGTAGTAAGAGCCGGAACCTTCCCACCATTCAGGTTTATCTAAACGGCAGCGCAACCCCGGTTCCGGCGGAACAGATCTGCATTGCGGATCTAACAGGCTGGGATACCCCGTCTGATACCAGGACCTACCTGCGAACCGAGCAGGACGGCACGATCACTCCGGTGGAGCTGCCCCTTCGTGTAGCCGTGGATCCACTGCTCGGGCGGATCAGTCTCTCTCCAGCGGTGGCCGACCAGACGGTTCGATGTTCCTACTCCTATGGTTTCAGTGGGGATACCGGTGCCGGTCCGTACAACTGCTATACTACCCTGGAAACTTTTCTGGATAGGCCCGTCACCTTTCATATTGGTGTGAGCAAAACTCATGCCCCTCTTGCCGGGCAGGTTGTTTCCACGCTCCATGAAGCCATCGAGCTCTGGAACGCCGAGCCCCAGGGAAAGTTTGGTGTCATTTCGGTGATGGACAACAGCATCTATGATGAAGACCTGAGCGCTGCCCACCGAATTTCCATTGACGGAGCCGACAGCTTGATGATTGTGGCCGCCGAATGGCCCCAAAGAGAGGTAAAAGGCGGTCTTCCAGGAGAGATGTATCGTGAAAACGGTGAAATTTCTCCCGACCAGCTCAGGCCCTTTATCCGGGGCCTGATCGAGGTGGAAGGTACTGCAGGATCCGCTGAAATACCGGGGCAACTAATTATGGACGGTTTCATGATCGAAGGGGGGCTGGATGTGCTTGATGGGAATCTGGGTCTACTCCATCTCTCCCATACCACTCTTCTTCCAGGCTCAGGGGTTCTGAACGTTTCAGCGGCCAACAGCAATATCGTCCTGGAGATCTTCCGCTCAATTGTTTCCCCCGTTGAAACAGACGGATATATATCCGCTTCCTTCACGGAGAGCATCATACATGGCACCACCCATGCTGTGAATGTTCCCAACAGCCGGGTATCCATCAACTCCTGCACCCTGTTTGGAACCACAGACACCCTGACGATTTCCGCCGAAAACAGTCTTTTTATGGGTATTGTCACGGCTAGACGAAGGCAGGAGGGGTGCATCCGCTACTGTTACCTGGAGCAAGGCTCCCTCTGTCCAAGACGGTACAACTGCCAGCCGGACAAGGCTCTTGAAGATGTTCCCACGTCCGGGGAAGCAGCCGTGAGAGAGCGTCTAAGGCCTTCCTTCAGCTCCCGCGACATACGTAGCCCCGGTTACGGGCAACTGGGCCGAAGCTGCGCCTCCGAGATTCTGGAAGGCGCGGATGATGGTTCGGAAATCGGCGCATTTTATTATCTAAAGCAACCCCAACGATTGAATAACCTGCAGTCCAATCTATCGACGTATACGCCCTTTGGTATGGACATCGGACTGTTTTTTGTATGATAAATATGACGAAACTAAGAGGCAACAATCATGAAAGGCGATTATTCCCGTTCTACATTTAATAAGGCGAACCATTACCGGAGCGTCCGGATGCAACAGGGTCGCGTGACACTGGATGCGAACCTGAACGAACAGGTGGATATCACAATTCACAGGGTGGAAACCGAAACCCTGGACACCATCGGCCCCACCGGCGTACCCATGCATACCGGAGGTTTCCACCTGCTGGCCCAGGCAGCGGACCTGAGTAGCGAGGAACAGGCTCAACCCGGTAACCAGAACCCTCCGGCCCTGGATGGTGACGATGATTTTCTGATTTCCGCCGGACGCATGTACGTAGACGGCATTCTCGCTGTAAATGAGCAGATCTGCTCGTTTAAGCATCAGCCGGATCCCCCGGCCATGGAGCCCGTTACCAACGGTACGTATCTTGCCTATTGTGACATCTGGCAGCGACATATTACTGCCCTGGATGATCCGCAGATCCGTGAAACAGCTTTAGGGGGACCAGATACTGCCAACCGGGAGAAAACCGTGTGGCAGGTGAAGCTTGAACGGTTGGGAGACACCTCTTTATCCGTACACTGTCTGAGCGAGCTGGCCGAGTGGGATACGATCACAGCCGAGACGACAGGACGCATGGCGGCCCGCGCCGAACCCGGTAGCGTATCCACCAATCCGTGCAGCATCAATCCAGGGGCGGGATATCGGCGCCTGGAAAACCAGTTGTATCGCATCGAAGTACACCTGGGTGGCCCCCGGGGTACGGCCACTTTCAAATGGTCGAGAGACAATGGCTCCATTGTGACCCGCTGGGAATCCCAGTCCGGTGATGATATCACTGTGGCTTCCGCCGGTATGGATGTTATTCAGCGGTTCGCCTCAGGTATGTGGATTGAGCTTACCGACGAAGACCGTGAACTGCAGAACATGCCCGGCACCTTGGTCCAGATCGCCTCAGTGAACGACCTGGTACTCACCCTCAATCCAGCAACGGCGGACGGCCCCGTTGACATAACCTTTTTTGGAGCCAACGCCAAGGTCCGTCGCTGGGACAGCCAGGGAACCATTCGACCCACCAATAATAACTGGCTTGACATAGAAGACGGTATCCAGGCCAGGTTTTCAACGGGGAGTTACAAAAGCGGCGACTGCTGGATGATTCCAGCCCGAACAGTGGGAGGGACCATCGAATGGCCCGAGGAGTCTGGATCTTCTACTCCCCTTCAGATGCTCCCCATGGTGGAGACACACCATTTCAGCCGTCTGGCCATCATGCGATTCGACGGATCGGTCTGGACTGTTCTGGAAGATTGTCGGCTGCTTTTTCCACCGATTACGGAGCTAAAAAACTTTTTTTACGCAGGAGGAGACGGCCAGGATGATCTTCCGGGAGCGATTCTGGATCGTCCCCTGCAAGTGGGGGTTTCCAACGGGGTGTGGCCCATCGAAAATGCCAGGGTTCGATTTCGGCGGATCACCCCCGACGGGGCACTTCTTGCCGGATCGGGAACCGAAGAATCGGGTTCGGCTACTGAACGGATCGTTCTGACCAACAGTGAGGGCATTGCCGAATGTGGGCTCCAACTGGGGGGCCCCACCGCCACTGTAACCCATGTGGTGGAAGCCCGATTGATTGATATCGCAGATGAACCACTCCATCTTCCCGTTATGTTCAACGCGGCGATTAATCTGGCCTCGGAGCTCTATTACGAAGCTCAGGGCTGCCCCGCTCTTTCTGAAGCGGATACGGTGCAGGACGCCCTTACTGTGATGAACCGCATGGTCTCCCTGGTCAAATGTTTCGGAGATGGCCAACAGACAAGCCCTGGTGATCCCCTTGAAAAGCTGCTTTGTGTGGCCGCAACCAGCGACTGCGGCCCGGTTGCTGGTGCTCTGGTCCGGTTCACACCGGAGGCGGCTGGTGTGGTGGCAGCAAGCCATGGGGACCTTCCGGGGGCAGTACCCGGTCCTGTTGAAATGACCAGTGACCCAGGCGGCCTGATCACCCTGGCCTGGCAGCCCGATCCTAACCCGACCCTGGCTGTGCAGGAACTGGAAGCGGTGCTTCTTGAGGCCGATGGGCGCCAACTCAAACATCCTACCACGGTACGCTTTACTACCACCTTCTCCCACGACACCAGGTGTCCACGGTTCCTGGATGAACTGCGCTCGGACGGAGTGATCCGAAATGAGGAAAACGTTCTGGGACTCGAGGTCACGCGAACCGAAGAAAGCGACCAGGTAGCCTACTCCTCAGGAGTTGCCTACGTTGGCGGTTGCCGGTTTGAAATAGAAGCGGGCACGCTTACCATCGACATGTTCACCTCGCCCAACACCATCCTCGTGGACGATCAAGGAATGGTGAGAGCTGTAGGAAAAGGGTTACCCAGACCCTGTGCCCTTCTGGCCTCTGTTTATCCATACCAGACTGCCATCATTTCCATTGTGGACAAACGTCTGGATCTCACCCACCTGGATGAAAAGGTGCGAATCAACCGCCGGGAAATCGCCGCCCGCCGCTCCGACCGACGGCGTTTCATTCCTCTGTTGGCTCAGACTCTTCCGGATGTCACCTTCCGAGATGGAAAAAACTATGCGGTTAACATGCCATACCCGATGGGGCTCGCCTTTGACGGAAACCGCATCTGGACGGCATCGTTTTCTGAGAGTGTTTATAGTGTTGATCCGAATCTTCATAGCGGGGACACCTATCAAAGTGCGGCAACGGAAACGATCACTAATTCGGCTGCCTTTGACGGGTACAACCATGTCTGGTTCACCTCCCCGCTTCGTCAGTCCGGCGACTCATTTGGCATCAACAACGAAGTCCTGCTGGTTGATATCCGGTCCTACGAGGTGACCCGTCTCACATCCGGCTCCTATCCACTAAACCTTGCCAGTAACGGCTCATGGATGTGGGTGACAAACTTCGAATCACGAACCATCAGCGTGTTTGACGCCACCTCCCAGAGACAGTTCATGACACTGACGCTCATCGGGCCAAACGGTGAACCGGTCCAGCCTACGGGCATCGCCTACGACGGCACCCACATGTGGGTGGGGGCCAATCCGGGGGCGCTATACAAAATCGATTTTACCGGCTCATACGAACGTATTGAACTCGACACCAATCAGGCTATTTATTCTGTCGCCTTCGATGGCAGCCACGTATGGGCCACCCGAGGCATGCCCGACGCAATCTCCAACCAAGTCTACCAGGTGGATGTGGTGACGAACCAGGTGAATAGGATCGAAATAGAATCGGCCCAGTTTCTGATGTGTGACGGTAAAGACATGTGGATTTACGGCAACAATCAAGCCAACCAAGGCATGGTTTATGCGTATGACGCCACTACAGCCGTGGTTCAGGCCCATTTCAACGTGGGCATTCAGTTGCTGGGCCCTGCCGCGTTTGACGGCACCCATAGTTGGTGGTCCTATCTCAACAGAAACACGTGGCAGTCCGGCATACGCCGAATGCTGGTATCGTGATGTGTAACTCCAAGGAGGTATTTTATGAAATTATGGTACCGTGATGATGGAACCATTCTCAAATTGACGGATGACGATGCGGAAGGCTCTGAAAATTTCATCACTCTCGCAGGCAATAAGATTCCCGATGATATTCGAACTATATTTGCTCTGGGAAAATATAGGATCAAGAACAATAAAATTTCAAAAAAAGCAAATTTCAAAATAAAAGCAAAGCCTTCAGATGACCATCCGTTGAAAGAGATGGTCGACATTTACCTGGAGCATCCCCCGTCGGACCCGGAATAGCTATGGCGGATCGCAAAGCTACGTAACGCTGTTAAATCGGGCTAAGCAGTTTTCAAAAACTATTGCTATTGGCCAAAACTGTGCAGTACGGAGCATCTCACAAGGTCGAAATGGATCAGCGTATGGCGAAGGTGAAACAGAATCACTTTGCCATTTATATATTAGTGAGTGATGGTAACTTTTTTTAATGACACTCGAGCACTTCGTTTGCTATGCTTTGTATTCATGGTAGGTAACATTTTGAGAATGTTACCTTTTTCATGTTTTTTTGTCATCTATCTGCAATATTTAGGTGACAATGAAAACTACGGAGAGGAGACTATACCACCCCAGATGAAATACCTCTGTTTATCCAGCTTAAAGAACAATAGCTTTTTAGCATTGCCCGGTCGAAGGTATCACCTTTCCTTCTCTAACCAAGGCTAACAGATCGAATGTATCCAGAAATATACGTTCCCTCTGAAACCTAACAACATTTCAGGAATCTGAAAGTATATCTTATCCAAGAAAACCTCCAGTCTGAAGAAATGAAGCTTACTCCTAAAAGTGCCAGACAAAGACTGTCGGGAATAATTTGGAATGCAAAGATGGTTACATCAGTTCAAAAGACTCTTGGAAAGTCTCACCTGTAACCGCTAGCTCAAAAAAGCACCATTTGATCAGGCTTTCCTGGTAAGTTGGATCTGACGTTATCTGGAAGAGTCTTTAATATCTCATTTTTTTCAATTCCATACCGCCTAACTATTTAATTGCCTTTCGCGTTGAGTTCTAATTTTTTTTGGTGTATAATATTGTTAGGCGAAATTGTTAATTGGTGTTTATCAGG
>JAAELC010000351.1 GCA_024227135.1 Gammaproteobacteria bacterium | reverse complement strand
TGCAGGAACATGAATCTCACTATTGCCATCAGAAGTGTCTCAACTCTGCTGTTTCTACTATTAAGTAGCATCGTATGGGCTCAAAACCCGTTAGAGCCCGCTGACACCTCGAGTCCCGATGCAACATTAAAAAGTTTCCTGGCGATTACCGATGCCGCTGGTCAGGCCTACAACAAATACCGAGAATCACCGGGTCCTGTCACGTATAAGGAAAGCCAACGGCACATGGTCAAGGCTGCATCTTTACTGGACCTGAGTGACATACCACCGGCTGCTCACCATGAAGTCGCTTCGGAAACTGTCATTCTTTTATGGGAAGTTATTGCACGTCTGGAGTTGAGTGACCTGAATGAGGTGCCCGGTGCACCCAAAGAAACACAAGCAGAGACTGGTACTGAGATTGAGGTAGCACTGCCGTCACGATGGCGTATTCCGCACACCGGCATTGTCATTGCACAGGTTACGGAAGGCCAGCGTACAGGAGAGTATTTGTTTAGCTCCGATACATTGGAAAGGGTGCGTGACCACTATGAGCTGATACAGTCACTGCCGTACCAGCGACCAATGCCGTCAAGGAACCTGTACAAATCTGTACAACAGATTACCGGATGGTTGATACCGGTAGTGTGGGTCGAGACACTGCCCGACTGGAGCAAGGTGATTGTATTCGATCAGTCGCTCTGGAAGTGGATTGTTGAACTGCTGCTGACCGGACTTGTTGCATCGTTGATCGTGGTTTTATACAAAATCACACGAATCCGGCAGTGGGATGGCACTTACCGCACCTACCTGC
>JAAELC010000350.1 GCA_024227135.1 Gammaproteobacteria bacterium | reverse complement strand
TGTGTGTATTTTGAGCCAAGCCGCGCCATGACTCAAGTGCTTTGAAGTATTGTCAATCGGGCCAGACTTTGAGTTTATTAACGGGGAAAAATCGGGCAGAAGCTCCCGCGGGAATGAACAACAATATCGTTCTATTGGATGTCTCCGACGGTCGTCAAATCAGCATCTGTAGGCATTGGAGAGCATCTGACAGGTGGAATGACAACAGCTGGAGCCATTGGAGAGCATTCTGATGGCAGAAAAATCGGGCAGAAGCTCCCGCGGGACTGAACAACAATATCGGTCTATTGGATGTCTCCGACGGTCGGCAAATCAACAGCTGGAGGCACTGGAGAGCATCTGACGGGTAGATTTACAGTCTGGTTTGGCAGTGGAGAGCATTCTGATGGTAGAAAAATCGGGCAGAAGCTCCCGCGGGAATGAACAACAATATCGTTCTATTGGATGTTTCCGAGGGTCGTCAAATCAACAGCTGGAGACATCGGAGGTCATCTGACAGGTAGGATGACAACAGCTGGAGACACTGGAGAGCATTCTGATGGCAGAAAAATCGGGCAGAAGCTCCCGCGGGCATGAACAACAATATCGTTCTATTACGTCTCTCTGAGGGTCGGCAAATCAACAGCTGGAGACATCGGAGAGCATCTGACAGGTAAAATGACAGCTGGTTTGACGGTGGAGAGCATCTGACAGGTAGAATGACAACTGCTGGAGACATTGGAGAGCATCTGACAGTTGAAAAATCGGGCAGAAGCTCCCGCGGGAGTGAACAACAATATCGTTCTATTGCGTCTCTCCGAGGGTCGGCAAATCAGCAGCTGGAGGCACCGGAGGTCATCTGACAGGTAGAATGACAACTGCTGGAGACATTGGAGAGCATTCTGATGGCAGAAAAATCGGGCAGAAGCTCCCGCGTAACTGAACAACAATATCGTTCTATTGGATGTCTCCCGACGGTCGGCAAATCATCAGCTGGAGGCACTGGAGGTCATCTGACAGGTAAATTTACAGTCTGTACAGGCAATGGAGAGCATCTGACTGTAGTCAAATCTGCAGCTGGAGACACCGGAGTTCATCTGACGATAGAATGACAATCTGGTTTGGCGATGAAGAGCTTCTGACTGTTATCAAATCAGCAGCTGGAGGCGCCGGAGGTCATCTGGCGGGTAGAATGACAGTCTGATCCGGCGGTGGAGAGCGTCTGACGAACTGGAATGATCATCGATTGGATTCGAGTGGTCGATCGGGTGTCAAATCACGAGCGTCATCCTGGTTCATGCTGACGGCGATGTCGAGCGGGAAGTCTGGCGGTCGAAGTGAAGACGATGATAGGCGAGCGGACTGGCTTCAGGTGACTCGACAGAGCTCGGGTCGGCGTTGACAGCGAACTCGTCATGACGACTGAACTGACTGACAACCGTCTGGGCTTGCTTGGTAGAGACGAGAAATTTGCCGGTACACAAATAGTTATCGGCGGCAAAAATTATTTTAACTGAGAAGGAGAGTGAGTGGCGAGACGGACCGGCGGCACGTCTGCTCGCCGAGCTCGACCGCAGGTAGAATGACTGGCGGGTTCGCGCCACCGGCTTATATACCCACGCCGCAGGTAGATCACGTGACCGCCAGCCAATCACCTGCGCCGCGAGACCAGTGACGTCACCGTTCGCGGCGCGTCGACCAATCGCAGGCGAGCGATGTTAGCATTTTTTCGCGACGCGCACAGACGCTAACTTCACGCATAAATTAGACCCGGGTTTTTCCCACCGAGGAGAGACGCCACCACTCGACCAATCGCTATCCAGCAATGTTAGCGGCTGGCTTCACCGCGAAGATTCACTAACATCGACATCTGTTTACGCATAAATTACCGCCAAGTTCGAACTCCCAGCTTACCCTTTCATTTCCTTTCGGACAGACTC
>JAAELC010000349.1 GCA_024227135.1 Gammaproteobacteria bacterium | reverse complement strand
ATTCACCGTGTCCGTACGGCTGGGAGGTGGGTGGTGGGAAATGTCTTGCGCCTGTAGATTACCAGGGCTTATGCGAAAACCCGACAGTCTTCACTGCCGATCTTGCTGCCAAGCAGGAGTGGGCCCTGAGCTGCACCGCCGCATTCTGTAGACCTATCTGTCCGGTTGGGATGAGGGAGAGTTACTCTGTATCGTGTCCGTACGGTTGGCGGTTACGTGATGATGTGCCGGGGTGTCATGCGCCCCCGAGTTACATTGGCACGTGTAATTCCCCTTCGAGCTTCGATGGCGATGATGATAGCAAGAAGGCATGGGCCCTGAGCTGCAACGCTATATTCTGTAAACCCGTTTGCCCGGGTGAAATGATCACGGGTTACTCTGCACCGTGTCCGTACGGCTGGGAGGAGGGTGGGGACCACTGCGATGTGACCAGTATTGATAGTATTTACGCTGGCATATGTGATTCCATTCCGAGTTTCGGTGGTGGTGATGAGAATTCTAAGATGACATGGTCCCAGAACTGCGACGTGGTATTTTGCAAAGAACGTGTCTGTCCGCCTGGGACCGCCGATGATTATTCTCGACCGTGTCCGTACGAATGGGAGCTACGTCCGGATCACACAGGGACGTTAAAATGCTTTGCGCCCAGTAGTTATGATGGCAACAATGGGCAATGCGGCGCATCGCATGGACCTAGTAGGTGGAGGGCTGCAGAAACGAAAGACTGGGCCATTCGTTGCGGTGTCGCGTATTGTAGAAACCTTTTCTGTCCGTATGGAACCATCGAGGACTACTCTCAATCGTGTCCGTACGGCTGGGGGGTAAGTGGGTCCACCTGCTATCCGCCCAGTAGTTACGATGGCGTATGCAATGGGGGCTCCACATTTATCGGCTATAGTCCAAAGCAAAAAGATCAGTGGGGCCAAACAGGATGCGACGCGGGGTTCTGCAGACTCCCTGTCTGTCTGTGTCCACCTGGGACCATCACGGATTACCATCAACCGTGTCCGTACGGCTGGTTTGGGGGGGCAGGTGCGGACGGTAGCGGGAATGCCTTCTGCGGGAACCAAGATTTCTCTGAATCCATTGTTTTTAGAACAACGTGTGTCGACGGTGAATATCTTGGACTCGAATGTATTTCGTTTGACGATAAGACGAGCTGGGCAGAGGAGCATCAAATCGCATTCTGCCGTCCCCGCGATTGTCTGCCTGAGACTCCGGAGGTGCCTGAGACTCCGGATCCCTTGGCCTCTGGTTGTCCGCCTGGGACCTTCGAGGATTATTCTCAGCCGTGCCCGTACGGCTGGGAGCAGGTATCGGGTATGCCTCTCGGTATGCAGAGATGCATTAATCCGGCCGAGGCGCCCGTGTGCGGTGGAGCCACGTTTTACGAATCCTGTCCCCCAGGTCTGCCTTGTACCACGTATGCTGATAAGCCGCTGTGGGGGGAGTCATGCAGCGCCTTGTTTTGCATCGAGGTAGACGATCTCATTCGATCCACATGGCCACACCCGACACCCAGCGTTCCGTTGCCAACAGATGGTGATGATGCTGGCGTTGGCGAGGAAAGGGGGGAAAGGTGGATTGGGTATGCTGCCATGGCTGAAAGACACAACCAATGGGTGGCGCGTCGCGCGTGCAACGGGGAGGTGACTGCGTTCCAGACTCGATGTGAGCAGGAATCAATAATATCCCTCGAGGACCTGGCTGCAGGCTGGCAGCCACAGATCGATATGCTGGTCATCCCCAACGAGGAACAAGGCACCTTCACGGTGTTTACTGGGTGTTTGATCCCAGAATGGCGACACACCCCAGAGCGGATGCAAATCCCTAGACGCTCTGCGCGGTCTACTCCTGCCGGTGAACCACTCCCATTCTTCAGTGTGTCGCCCGAGCTCTCTTTCACCAACACTAAGGTTGGCGTGCAGTTGAGGCCCAATAACGGAGGCCTTGACCACATCATGTGTAGCTGTCGGTATGATAACGACGAGATTGAACGTTTCCAGCAAGCGGGTATCAACGCTCTCCTGCTCGACCCCATCACCACAAGGTCTTGTGGTTTCTGGCAACACAATATAGCGTGTGACGCGGGAGATGCAGAAATGCTGTGTCTAAACGATGGGCGGCGTCAGCCTTGTTCGTGTACCAAGTCGTGTGGGTTGCTTTTCCCACAAGAACCGCACTCGCCAAATCCATGGTCCGACAATCTGCCCGGTCTGCGCCAGCACTGTGTGGCTGAGACGTGTGGGTATTACGAGCCCCTTGGTGCTGAACCCACGTGCATTCCTGGTGCTCACCGGTCCTTCGGCACACTGTTTGGTGCCTCTCCCTTCGCCGCGCTAACCACACCCAGTGCCCTCACCGACCACCCCGGGGCCAGTTCCGACCTCACCCAAGCCGCGCTAACGGCAGCTGGGTACACCCACCGCGCCCTGGTGTACATACACCTTGAGGATGCGGGGTTCGACGACTGGCGAGGGGACAACCGGCACAATCGCAGATACGGGCGACAGTTGTGCGATGGTGAGGTACGCGGATTCCGGACAGTGTGTCGCGGGCAGAGTCCACTCACATCGGCGACTCCCAACGCCGACAGAGAACTGGCAGCGGACACGGTCATCGGGACGACCGCGGATCCTGGCCCGGATGGGACCCGAGTGTGGGCACGGTTTACTGAGTGTCTGTGGATGACATGGCACTTCAATCACACCTCAACAGTGGAGTTGCCATTAGACCAAGCGCACAATACGTACAAAGTTCACTGGAAGAGTGCTAGCCGGGCGAAAATCGCAGTGGCGAACGGGTACGTCTACCTCAGCGATTCCGCTTCCGGTTCCGGTTCTGAACCGGTGGTGGATGACCAAGTGGTGTCCTGCATGTGCCAGGTCGAACCTGAACAGTTGCAGATGTGTCCCTCTGTTGGTTGGCTGCCGGGTATGGACCCAACCAACGAGTATAGCACCAATAACGGTGATGTCATCCAGGGCCTGCGGGGCGAAGACTACCACTCGGTGTGTGGCTGGTGGACCGAGCCGCAGCGACCTGGTGATAAGTTCGATGTGAGTGACGTCAAGCGGTTGTGTGGGGCAGACGCTGAAGACGGCTTGATCACCTGCGGTCCGGATCCATTCGCGGTGCTCGCCTTGGGGCAAGATCCAGCGGGCATGTGTTCCGCTGGTGCTTTCTGTGAAGCAACCGCGTGTCGGTGCGCACTGACGCACACCGAGGCAACACAGCAGGGCTTATCGATGTCCAACTCGCATGAATTTGTAGAATTTCAGCCCCCCGGCGCGTCCTTGCGCTACCTGCATTGGGTGGCGGGACCCGCGGGCTGTGGGACGCGTTTTGTCATGACAGCGTGCGAGCGGCAGGTCTACTGTGGGCCGATGACGCACCAGGGGTACTTCGTTTGTGCGCCAGGGCAGAGGAAACAAGGCCTCGTGGCGACCGAGTCATGTCGTGCCGAGTGTGAGTGTGTGGATGGCGCGTTCGACCGACAAGGGGGCCGGTGTAATGCTTATCACAGGCCAGCGTCGGACGACGACGTGCGGGCGGCATGCGGGCCATATACCCTCCGCTCCACTGACGAGACCGAGGCTCCACTCGTGTACGAGTGCGTGTACAGAGTGGATGCGGTGGGTTTCGGTGATCTTGTCAACGCTTTGTATGAAACACCCGTCGTGGCCAACGCTGAACGGGTAGACCCGCTGCCTTACGCAGACGTTCCAACATGCACGTTCGACCGGCGCACCTGCGCCTGTGAGGATGAAACGGCCGACACTGATGTCCCGTACCCTCCATGCACTACCCCAAAACAGCCACAGATATTCCCCTGTTCCGAGGCTGATATCACCGAAGTGTGTGACGGCGGTGGACTGGTCAGCGGTTGCAGTAAATCCTGTACCGACGCGACTATGACGAGTTGCACGGTTACATGTGAATGTGTGGGCGCCACGACGATTCTGGGGCAGTGTATCCCAGATGGTCGCGCATGTGGAGGGGTCTGGACTGCGACCAAGGACTCAGAGGCCGTGAAGTTGTGTGGATCGATGATGGCTCCAGCAGCTTTGTGGCCGGTCATCCGCCCGACGATATTAGACCAGGAATTGCATTATGGGGATGCTTATAATGGTGCTGATGAGGGTGTTGATGCTCACTCGCTGACTGATGTGTGTTGGATCAAGTCTGAAACTATCGTACACTGCGTGTGTCAGACAAGCAACGAGGCAACATTCGCGTCTGAGGATATCATCTATACGATAGAGCATGCTGCAATTGTTGGTGATGGTATACCGGCAGCCCCTACCCTCACCCTTTGCGGTGACGCCGACGAGTTCGGTCGGAACATTCGCGTGCTGGCCCAAACCGCTGAACACTACCTGGTGGCAAGGGCCAAGGACAACGCAGAATTGGAAGGACGTACTGGGTTTGTGGTGGCGGGACACTCGATCCAAGGCGGTGATTCCACTGCGAGTGAACATGGGGCCTTTGCCGACGCAACCGGACACAAATGGTTTGGGACCACGGGTGTGGTGGTTGTGGCAAGCCTTCGATATTTCTGTGAACCGTTCATGACCGGCACGTGTCATGGGTTGACTTCCAAAGAGGGAAATCCCAAGAACGCCAACGATTTGGACTTCACGGAACTGAGTTACGGGCCCGGTGGGAGTTATGCAGATGAGTTCTGTAGGCAGTGGGCATCACACTACAAAGACATACTCCAACACTACACGTGGGAAAACGCACGGTTTAGAAACGGGGCGAAGACACGGAATTGGGAAAAGGTCGCCGCTACAAGCGGGACTGACGATGGTGTAGTCTATACATACCAAAAGACTGGTCTGGAGTTTGAGGAGAGGGTTTTGAACAACGAATTCAACCTGCCTGACCCATTTTTCTTTCACGGGGCAACCGAAACTCTATACGCGAATACTCTCCAAAACGTGAAACATTGGAGAAAAGGATGCAGCATTATGTCAGGATACTGCCCCACCGACAGTCACGAAGGGATAGATGGGGGATATTGGGAGGAAGAACCACAAGGGACCGGCTATAATGATGCAATGGCGTGGTGCGGGAGAGGCCCCCCTGGTAGATACACGAAAAAACGAGAACGGTGGTGGCAGTGGACTCCCCGTCCGCCCCCTACTGATCCAAGCGGCGAGCAGTCTGCCGATGCCACGACCGAAACGGCACGCGACTGGTGTGTCGAGAGTACCGATGCAAGTCATTTGGACCCAAAATACACAGGCCGTTGCCTGATGCATGGGTTGAACTCTAACAAGACAGATCGCGGAGGGGCATACAACGCCCTGGCTTGGGCGATACATCCATGGCACCACACAGACCCCAGTCAAGGCGGTCGTTACGAGGATCGGTACGACCGGAAAACGGTTGCCCTCAACGTTTCCATCAACAGAGCAACGTGTTGGTCAATGGCTCGCTGTTCCGGATACAAAGATGACTGTGATTTTTCTAGGTATGTTCAAGTTACCCTCAACGGCGACTGGATAAGGTATCCCGGGTGGCACAGGAGTTGGTCGGAGGATGGTGACTACGAGTTCAACTGCTTCATGAGCACTAACGACCCGCTTGGGCACTGGGCCGACAACGCACCGGTCGTGCAGGAAGTTGGAATCGCGAAGGAAAACAAACCAAAAAAAAAACCTGTTTAAGGATACCCCGGGGAAGACACGCGACGGAATGAGGATCTATAAGCTATACGTTGGCGAGGACGGGGACAGCGATAACAGCCCCCAAGATGCCGACTTTGATGCTTCCGAAACCAAGTTTGGTGTTTCCAAAGATCCTCAGAAAAAGAACCGCGGAAACGTCTTCTTTCCCAAAGAGAAACACTCGATGCACTTTGTTGGAAACAGCGCCCGCAGCGCCCGAAATCCCAAATTTGGGAGGGAGAGGAACGTCGGAACTGAAGGGGACACTGGAACGGAAGGGGACACTGGAACGGAAGGGGGCGCTGGAAAACTTATAGATCTGAGTGAAGTCAACATCTTCGGTAACTTGGACCCAGATACTGTGGCCGCCATTAAAGCCGCCTTGGACTTGCCCTCCGACTCGGAACTAGCCGCCATTAAAGCCGCCGTGCGCGAGATCCAGTTGGCTGGCCCGAAGCTGGAGCCCGTGTTCCTGGATCCAGGCAACACAGGAGCCCCATTCCATCCCAACGACATCGCCTTCCCGAAAATGGCCGCTGCGCTTCAGCTGCACATCCACAATTGCTGGCAGAAGGATGGAAACGGTCTTATCGAAGGTCCTGTGTGCAGCAATAATGGGGTCTGCGGGCCACAGCGGAAGTATCTTGTTGGTGATGAAGACCCCCCGTGGTACGAAGTCACGGGTATCCACGACTCTCAGTACGCTGGGCGGTTTGGTATACTCCAGCAGAACGCGTTTCGGGACGATCTGTGTGGACTTGACCACCGTGACCCAAATTCAGGGAAAGGGGGGGATCTGCGGTATGGAAATGTTGTAGAAGATGATCTAACCACGAACATCGATGCATTCGGGACGACGGAGGCTCCATTGGATCTTTGCTGTCCCTGGGACAATTTCGCCCAGTTTATCCTAGATGTCAACGGAGGTGGTCTTCCAACTGCAGGGGGCCACTACATGCCGCACAACCCGTGCTGGCACCCGCCCGCGTTGGCCCAAGAAGGCGGGGCCCAGACTGAGACGGCGGTCGGGGGGTGCACGTGTTTCGCGGGGTACAGCGGGGAGTTCTGTCAGGATAAATTGGGATCGGGGGGCGGCGCGGGTAGTCAGACAGGCCAGTTGGCTTGCGAGGCTGACGCTTCACACGGCGAATGGTCTGCCCCGGAGTCAAAATGCATATGTGATCCGGGGTGGATACATCCAAGCAGTAGTGGTGGTGAGGACCAGGGGTGTACGCGACCACTGTGCTTCGATTGGGATGGCAACATATACAACCGGCAGGTCGCCAGCCCCGGCGGCCCAGCCAACTGTTACGGTCACGGAAACGCTGGCTTTGGGGTAGATGGGTGCCAGGCCCCCATGCCAGACGCCGGTATCTCCACCAGGAACAGACTGGAAAACGCGTATTGCATCTGCGCCAGCGGTTATCAGCCTCCGTATTGTGCCTTCGAGGTTGGGTGGGGCGGGGCAAACGGCACTACCTCACTCTGCCAACCCGACTTGTCCAGTGCAAGCGAGTCGACTTTGTATTCTCGTTTTGACTGGTTGCTCGACAGCCACGCTGATGGTCACTGGTCAGCCCCGGTCGTTAACCTACAGCGGTCGGGTGACTGGCCGCGAGAAGATGAATGCAATGGGGTTGGTCGGTGCAGCT
>JAAELC010000348.1 GCA_024227135.1 Gammaproteobacteria bacterium | reverse complement strand
TGGCCCGGCTGTTCCTGAAAGACGGTCGGGCGGATGAGTGGGCCCTGCGGTTGTACCTGCAGGCCGGAAAAGACGACCGCCCCGGGCAGGAACTGCTCAACGGTATCGCTGCCTGTATCCACTGGACCCCGGAAACGTCGCGGAACAAACGCCTGGTCGCGCTCGGTCGTCAGCATCTGGAAGGTATTGGTCAGGAGCAATTGGCCCGGATGCGCACGGGGTTTACACCACCGAAACCACCAAAGCCGCCGGTCAAACGCGCCGGACTTATGACCCGGATGGCCCCGGCGGGCAGATTCATCCAGTCCGTTCTGGAGAGCCTGGGTGACCTGTTCATACAGGGGGCGCGTTCCAGCCTGGCCCTGTTCAGGAAAGGTTTACACCACATGGGCCGCTCTCCCCTGACCCGCCCCGTTTTGAACTGGACCGCCGTCACCCTGCTCTCGGTGGTGGTCATCGTGCTCATCATCAACACCGTCCGTCACCTGGCCCAAACACATCTGTCTGAAAAATCAGCGGCCACCCAGGTTGAAAAAATCGTAACCGACAAGTTTACCCTCCAGGTAGCCGCCTACCTGAAGAAGAAACACGCCGAAAAGTATGTGGTCGACCTCAAAGCGCTGGGCCTTAACGCCTTCTGGGTCGAGACAACCCGGCGCAACAAACGGTGGTACCAGGTCCGGGTTTCCCACTTTCCTGACAAGGCCGCTGCCCGGGCTTATGGGTTGTCTTTGAAGAAAAAAGGGTTGATCGACGATTTCTATGTCGCCAATTATGATCCCGGATAATGAGGGAATGGCGTCCAGGGTCCGAGGAGTCAAGGGATCGAACCGAACTGCTATAGACACTGAACATCGAACTTTAAACTGCGGTCGCTTTAGCGGCCAATCTTTTATTCAAAATTCAAAGCTGGA
>JAAELC010000347.1 GCA_024227135.1 Gammaproteobacteria bacterium | reverse complement strand
GTTTTTTCGGCCTGCTTAAAAGCTTTATCGGTACCAGTCTGATGGGCTTTCCAACAGAGCCGGAGCAGGTGCATCTGCTGCTTAAGAGCAATCCGGCGTTTGCCCGGGTCTGTGGATTTTCCCACAAAGAGAAAGACCGCGCGGACTATCGCTACCAGCAGGTCCCCTCCCGGCGGAAACTCGAGCAGTTCGACCAGATCATGACCGATGCCGGTATCTGGGACCGCATCAAGCTCTCGGAGGTCAAGACCAACCTGGCCACCGGTGTTATCCACTCGGAGACGGAACTGGTAGGCGATACCACGCACTACCACGCCTACTCCAGTTTCGAGACGGTGCGCTACGAAGACGAGAAAGGAAAAAAGCAGAAGAAGTCCCAATCGAAATTGACCAAGCCGTGTCGTTGTGAGGATTGGGAAATCTGTCCTCATGAATGGGAATTGCGCGACGAGGGTGCCGGGACCATCGTGAAATCAGGGAAGAAGATGATCAGGGGTCATAAAGCCAGCGTCATCGGATTGCCCGAACAGGGTATCGCCATCGACGCGGTTGCCATCTCCGATGCGGCGACCCACGATGGCCAGACCTTTTTTCCTCATGTGAAGAAAGTGCATAAAGACTACCCTGAGCTCGCGCAAACAGTTCGACGCGTGCTCTATGACAGCGCCTGTGATGACGCTCCACTCAAGAAACGCTTTCAAGATGACCTTGAGATTGAACTGAAGGCTTCATTCAACCCGCACCGCAGTTAAGCCATTAGCAAGGCGTTGCCGCGCGGTATCGAAAAGATCACACCCTATGGTGTCCCCATCTGCCTGGCAGGACATGAGTTGGAATACCAGGGGATTCGCTATGCCACCGAAAAGTTCATCTACCGTGCTCCCCTGGGGGGCGATGGGCTTTCTGTCTGCATCGGATGTGAAGAAAAAGCGCAGTGCTGTAATCGCTCCAGCCAATCGGGTCGCACCATTACCGTCTCGTTCGACACCCTGAAACATATCGATCCGAATGATCCCCCCATGGCCAAGCGATTCAAAGCGATCATGACGCGCCGTCCCTCTGTGGAACGTATGATCAAACGCCTGAAGTGTGACCTCGGTGACGATCGACTGAGCAAGCGTGGAAATGATTCGTTCCAGGCCTATCTGGATAAGATGATGATCAGCTATCACCTGCTGATACGCCATTTGCACTGAATACGCTATAGCGACCGTACCCGATAGGCAATCGAGGGAGTCGTCCGCCTGAAATTCGAAGATTGACGAAAAACCAGGTTGTTACCACTTTAATAGTAGTGTTATTGGCGATGATCTGTGCTGGTGCGAATGATAATGACGGTAACAGGTTACTATTTTTTTGACCGATGATCGGAATTTTTAATTTATGCGCAGGCTCCATAGTTTGCGGCACCTGTTCTCGACCCATATGCTGGAGCTGGGCGTGGATCTGCGCGAGCTTCAAGGCATCCTCGGTCATGTCAACCCCGCCACCACGGCCCGCTATGCGCATTTGACCGATGTGACCAGCGCCCAGGCG
>JAAELC010000346.1 GCA_024227135.1 Gammaproteobacteria bacterium | reverse complement strand
TGGTGATATTGCTCCAGCGGGATCCCCGGAGGCAGGCGTCTGTGGCGGAGCTGACATCAACTCTAGCCAGCCAGTCGAAGTGGCCGATTGTAGTCAAGGGGGCTGTGGACGGCATGACAGGCAGCAGTAAGGGGGGTCCGTGCACTGAGCGTGACCCAGGATTTGGGTTTACCGCATGGCCAGGAGCGGCAATGACTGAAATGGAGCTGACGCGGCGGTCGGAGGCCACCGGTAAAAAAGAAAACCTATGGCGGAAACACCAGGGGTGGTGGGACCGCAAACTCACGCCAGGGGAATTTGGGTGCTCAAGATCGCACCACGAGGTATGGCAATGGGCTGCGAAGCAGCCCCAATTGGAATGGCTGTGTATTTTTGAAGATGATACAATAGTACAGAAAAGGACAGTCAAGTTTATAGAGAGTCTCCTTGGGAAGCCACGGCTCGTCCAGGCAAAACCGGATATCGTGTACCTTGGGCGTTGCGAGGGAAACCCCATGGGAGACGTTAGCGATAAGAAGGAGGATGTTGTGATGAAGAAGCAGGAATGTCCAGGGAGGCGTTTCAGTATGAAAACTCCGTGCGGGGCATCTTGGACCGGGGCCCTTGTGCTGTCGCGTGCGGGATTTACCAAACTCGCGAACAGTGGGTTTGAACATTCTTTATTCAATGTGGACGATTTCCTGAACGCGGTTCACGGCACGCACGCGCGCCTCGACGAGATGGGAAAGCTGGAGTGCGTGAAAAAGGTTCGGAGTGAAGGCTGGACGGCGCTTGTCTGCGAACCGTGTCTGGTGAATCCAGTCTTCAAATATTCCAACGTAACGCCGGATGTACCATATGATTAAATACCTGTCTTCCTGCCAGAATAGATTTATCACCCGCGGTTAAAAGCTTAGGATCAAAGTATTAGCGGCTGGCCGAAACTAC
>JAAELC010000345.1 GCA_024227135.1 Gammaproteobacteria bacterium | reverse complement strand
TGGTAGTGCAACGGTATCCTATCGCTTGACGCTGACGGTAAACAGCCAGTTCCAGGTTGCTGGATCCACTGCGATTTATACTCAGACACATGCCGAGGAAATCCCACCCCCACCAGTTTGGATTGGGCCTAACATCAACAACGCCAGTGTGGCGCAGGGTCAGGAGTTTGTCGGCCCAACACCCGCTATCCCAGCACGATGGACAGGGGTCGCTATAGAGTGGTCGTTGGGTGGCACATGGCCCGCTGATCTAGCCATTAATCCTAGTACGGGAGATATAGAGGGTACTGTCACGGATGCGGTAGCGAGTTACAGTGGGCTGACCGTTATTGCAACTAACGGCGGAGGTTCTGTACCGTCGAACGAGTTTGACGTTGAGGTGTTGTCTGATGTTGAAGCGCCTGTGTGGGGTGTCGTAGCGGATCAGGTTTATCGGGAAGGTGAACCTGCTGCGGTAGCGATGTCGAACCACCTGACCGCAGGTACGACCCCGATGACCTTTGCCATTATTGCAGGGGCATTACCTCAGACTTTCACGCTCGACACCACAACTGGAATCATTAGCGGTACGGGCACGGAATCTG
>JAAELC010000344.1 GCA_024227135.1 Gammaproteobacteria bacterium | reverse complement strand
CTAACAAGCGCATGCAGCCAGACAAATCGGGTCAGAGGGGGCCGCAGCCCCCGTCTGCCCACAGAACCGTGCGTACGGGTCCGTACACGGCTCCTCACGCAAGCTGTATCCAATGATGAAGCTCAAACCAATGCGATAACTGTCTGTCCGAACGGATTGCTTGCCCCATCTCCCCAATAAACCACCCGACCGGGTACGCCTTGTTCACCGCGAAGGTGTTGGAAAGCTTCCAGCGTTTGTGGTTGGAGAATACCGTATTCGCCGCCTGGTGACGTGGTACACCACGCTTAACCAGTTTACGATAGAGATTCCGTCGACTCTTTTGTTGATCCACCCGTCTCGATCTCAATCGTCGCCTGATATGGGCTTCGATCTTCTTCAACTGCGATGGGTAGTAGGTCATTGCAAAATAACCCGCCCACCCAACATACCAGCTGTTGATCTCTTCCAGGGTCTTCTCCAGTGTCAGGTGGGTTCCCCTGGGCGTCAGTTCCTTTACTTTGGCCATGGCGGTTTGCAGGGCTTTGTGCGATATCGCTATCGTTCTACCTACAATCGTCATG
>JAAELC010000343.1 GCA_024227135.1 Gammaproteobacteria bacterium | reverse complement strand
CCCGAAACCCGGTATCGTCACTGCGCCGTGCCTGAAAATCCCGCCACCGGTTGGCAGACCGGACCTCCTTGGGTGGAAAACTCCAGGAACCGCCTCTTATGACTCGAACGCCACAATCCGGTTTTTCCAGGGGTGAACCATCCCGCGGTGCTTTGCTGAAGTTATCGCTCCAGCAGTCTGAAACCCACTCGAATACGTTCCCCGCGGTATCGTACAAACCGAATGGGTTGGGCTCAAAACGACCCACGACACTGGTTTTCTCCCCATCCCACAGGCTGCCGCATCCAGAGCAGTTTGCCCGGCTGATGGTGATTTCATTCCCCCACCAGAACCGCTGTTCGGACCCGGCGCGGGCGGCGTATTCCCACTCCGAGTCGGAAGGCAGTCGGTATCGTTTACCGGTTTGCAGGCTGAGCCAGTCGGTGTAGGCAGTGGCACTGTCCCAGGAAACGTTGACCACCGGGCGTCGTCGCCGTCCCCAGCCTTCATCCTCTGGTTTCTCCCGGCTGGTACTTTCACAGAATCTGTCGTACTCCTCAAATGTCACCTCGTAAGCCCCGATGGCAATTTGACCGATTTGTACCGATGTGGGAGGGGCTTCATCCCCGTCACCATCCCCCTGACCGTCACCTCGCTCGTAGCGCCCTGCGCTCAGCAGAAGCATCAGCGGACCTGGACGGCCATCCCGCAGCGGGTCCCGGAACCTTCGGCGCAAGGTAGCGCTTTCTGGTGGATCATCGGGCTTGAGTTCGAACGACACCCGGTCCAGTACTCCCATTGGCAGATCCAGAGTGTTGTTGTGGTGTTCCTGGACCCGTAAGAACTCCATCAGCAAATCTCCTCTGATCCGGGTGCCATCGACAAGTGCTATCCGGGTCGAAGCCAGCGTTTCGTCCTCCAGTTGAATGATGTCCAGGTGTCGTACTCGGGAGAGATCCAGCATCTCCACGGTATCGCTACTGCGAACAACGATCGTCTGGGTGATTACCTTACCCTGGAACCGGTCCCCGGACTGGGTTTCGATGAGATGAGGGGGAGGGTCAGCCAACCCCGGTACCGAAGGTGGTGCCAGAATAATCGAGTCGATGTCACGAACCGACAGGGGAAGGGGAGGCGCGAGCACCCGATTGATCACCAGGTCACTCCCTTCAAGCTTTCCGCTATAGAGGTCACCCGATTGGCTTCTCAGTATATCGGGATCCGAATCGGTTCCAATGCGGATGCTGGCCAATGACAGCTTGGGAAGCCGCAATTGCCCGTAGTGGGTTGTAAGCTTGAAGCTGATCTGTTCCAGGCGGCCGTTGTAGATATCACCATTCCTCATGGTAACCACATCGAACCCCTCGACAGCAGAAAGCGAGGCACCAGAGGACAGTGCAGCCCAGACCAGGAAAATGGTTCGTAATATAGGTAAAATGTTCATATTCAGCCGTGATCCATGCCGGATGAACCGGTACCATCCAATCCAGAAAAGTCTCGGATCGTGCCAGTAGGTGTAACCGCGCTATCATATCTTTTGGACAAGTGCAGCGGCTTTTGGAAGAATTGCCAGTCCGACGAAGCTCCAGGCTTCTCCCAATCGTTACAAGAAGGATAGCAAGATGCCATTGATCAGACCATTTTCCGGATTGCGACCGGCTGCCGGAAAGGCAGCAGAGGTCGCCGCACCGCCTTACGATGTCATGACCACAACGGAAGCAAGGGAAATGGTCGAGGGCAGGCCCTGGAGCTTTTTGCACGTCTCCCGCCCGGAAGTGGATCTACCGGAGGGTACGGACCCCTATGCCACGGCGGTCTATGCCAAAGCAGCCGAGAACTTTACCCGGATGCGTCAGGAAGCCGTGTTGGTGCAGGATCAGCAACCCGGTTTCTACGTCTATCGCCTTACCATGGGCAACCATGTCCAGACCGGTATCGTGGCCGCCGCATCGGTAGCCGCCTACGATGAGAATCGAATCCGGAAGCATGAACTGACCAGACCCAAAAAAGAGGATGACCGGGTAAGACAGATCGAGGCGCTGAAAGCCCAGACCGGTCCTGTTTTTCTGGTCTATCCCAGTGAGCCAGAGGTGGATGGTTTGCTTGAGAGGACAGCAAAACAGTCACCCGAGGTGGATATTGTCGCCGCCGACGGGGTTCGCCACGAACTCTGGACGTTGTCAGACCCGGCCAGTATCGACAGCCTGGTAAGTGCCTTCGATACCATGCCGGCAATCTATGTGGCGGACGGACATCATCGTTCGGCTGCCGCCTCCCGAGTGGCGGTTGCCAGCCCGTCCGTCCCCGGGGATACCGGTGGGGAAGCGGCGAGCGACTATTTTCTGTCGGTGATATTTCCCGACAATCAGGTACAGATACTGGACTACAACCGGCTGATTCGTGATCTCAACGGATTGAGCCGTGAGGCATTTCTGGCGGCGGTGGGGGAACGTTTTCAGGTTGACCCTGAAAATGATCAGGTAAAACCCGGTGGAGCCGGTGAATTCGGTATGTACCTGGGAGGACAGTGGTATCGGTTGCGGCTCGATAAGAATAAAATTCCCAATGATGCGGTCAACAGCCTGGATATCAGTCTGCTCAGTCATGAGCTGATTGATCCTGTGCTGGGTATCGTCGATCAGCGTACAGACGAGCGTATCGATTTTCTTGGTGGCATACGGGGACTCAAGGAGTTGCAGCGACGGGTCGATACCGGAGAAATGGCAGTGGCATTTTCTCTTTTCCCAACCAGTGTCGAAGCTTTGATGGCGGTGGCTGATGCCGGTCAGGTTATGCCACCCAAGTCGACCTGGTTCGAACCGAAGCTTGCAGATGGCCTGGTAAGCCATCTGCTATGAATTGTCAGAGCCATGGAGTCTAATGAGTACTTGAAAAACCTGCTGGCAGCAGCCATTTTTCAGGTATCCGAAGTCCTCAATCACCGAGGTTGGCAGTATCGGCTATGGTCAGTGTCACCACGAATGTTCCCCAGTGCGATTCACCGGATGAGCAGGATATCCAGCGATGGCTGGAAACCTTGCCCCTCTCCCTAAAAGCCCGGCAACGGGAAAGTCTCAAACAGGCCTGTGACATGGCCTGCCAGGCTCACCAGACGGAATGGCTTCCTTCGGGAGAAAGCGGCCTCAAGCATATTTTGTCGGTAGCGGAAATTCTGGTCAGGCTGGGCCTTGACAGCGAAACCCTGGTAGCCGCGATTCTTCATGACATTCTGCTGGGTGATTTCACCACGGAAGAAGCGCTGGCCGAGCGCTTTGGTACCCCTGTTGCCCACATGGTCAGTGATATGACCCGTATCGCCACCCTGAATATGTCCCAGCAGACAGGGCAGCGAATCAGCGAAGCGGAGCACAAGGAAAACCTGCGCCGTATGGTGTTGAGTATCGGAGATGACATTCGGGTGGTGCTGATCGTGCTCGCCGAACGTCTTCATGAAATGCGGATGCTCAAGCATCTTCCTGAGAGTATTCAGCTGCCACTGGTTCGTGAAACCGAAGAGATTTACGCTCCCCTGGCCAATCGGCTGGGCATCTGGCATATCAAATGGGAACTGGAAGATCTTTGCCTGCGTTATCTTCATCCAGATGAGTACAAGGCTATCGCCAGGAAGCTGGATGGCCGTCGTGTGGAGCGTGAAAAATTTATCGGCTCCATCATTACCTTGCTGCGGGAAAAACTGGCCGCAATCGGTATCAAAACGGAGATTACCGGCCGACCCAAGCATATCTACAGCATCTGGAAGAAGATGAGGCGCAAGGCGGTGGATTTCGATCAGATATTCGATCTGAGAGCCGTGCGTATTCTGGTGGGTTCGGTAGCGGATTGTTACGCAGCCCTGGGTATCGTCCACGGTATCTGGCGATACATACCAGGGGAGTTCGACGATTACATCGCCACCCCCAAAGCCAATCTATACCGGTCTATTCATACCGCTGTCATCGGTCCGGGTGATCGTCCCCTGGAGATTCAGATCCGCACCTACGAGATGCATGAGCACGCAGAACTGGGTGTGGCTGCCCATTGGCGCTACAAGGAATCGGGCAAACAGGATGCGGAGTTTGAACGCCGCATCACCCTGATGCGCAATTGGCTGGAAATGCGCGAAGATACCAGCAAC
Source organism: Gammaproteobacteria bacterium (assembly GCA_024227135.1). Taxonomy (GTDB): domain Bacteria; phylum Pseudomonadota; class Gammaproteobacteria; order Chromatiales; family Chromatiaceae; genus JAHEHQ01. Next base: position 13,437 of record JAAELC010000343.1, on the reverse strand, counting down.
ACCGAGGATTTTGTCGATAATCTAAAGTCCGGATTTGAATCCCGACAGGTCTATGTGCTGACCCCCCAGGGGAAAGTGATCGAACTGCCAAAGGGGGCGACGGCGGTGGATTTTGCCTATGCGATTCATTCTGACGTGGGACACCGCTGCCGTGGTGTCCGTTTGAACGGTCGAATTGCCACCCTTACCCAGCCCCTCAAAAGCGGCCAGACCGTGGATATCATCACCACCAGGGAAGGAGGTCCGAGCCGGGACTGGCTCAGTCCCCACCTCGGTTATCTGAAAACCAGCCGGGCCCGCAACCGGGTGCGGCACTGGTTGAAACAGAAAGACTACGAACAGCATGTCAACATCGGTAGAGCCAGCCTGGACAAGGAAATCAATCGGCTGGGGGTGGCAAAACCCGATCTGGAGGCGATTCTCGACCGGTTCAATTTCAAGAAAACCGATGACCTGCTGGCAGCCATCGGGAGAGGGGAGGTGTCGCCGGTTCAGGTGGCGGGAACGGGAATTCCCTTCAGAGAAAGCAGATCGCCCATTGCCGAACCCCCCCTGCGCAGACGTTCCAGGGATAAGCATGAAGCAGGCTCGGGGGATGTGGTAGTAGAAGGCGTGGGTGACCTGATGACCCATATGTCCCGTTGCTGTAAACCGGTCCCACCGGACGATATTGTGGGCTTCATCACCCGTGGTCGGGGGATCAGCATACATCGTCAGCAATGTTCGGCGGTGCTCAACCTGAGCGAAGAAGACCAGGCGCGACTGGTGGAGGTGAATTGGGCGGGGCGTGCCGCTGAGGCGGTGTTCCCGGTTGACATCCAGGTCCATGCCAATGACCGGAAAGGGTTGCTCCGGGATATCTCGTCGGTACTGACCAATGAGGATGTGGCAGTGACCCGGGTCCACTCCCAGACCAATCGCAAAACCGACCATGCCACCTTGTCATTCACCATCGAGATCACCGATATGCACCAACTGAGCCGGCTTATCGACAAGGTGACTCAGCTGTCGGATGTGTTTGAAGTGAGAAGAAAGACCGGGGGTTAGAGGTCTTATCAGGAGGAGTCAGGTGGCCATGATGAGCAGGTGACAACCCCGGAGTTTCAGGATTCCAGAAAGACGGGGATCGGGTGGAGTCATTTAGGGTTTTGACCCATTGCCCCTACAAGTGGTCTGATTGTTCGGTATACTCAGGAATATCCATCCACATTGCGGCATTGATCGGGCCGTTGCATCAGGAGAAAGCACCATGGGCTTGTGGGATAAACTCGTCGGCGAATTCATTGATGTCATCGAATGGGTGGATGACAGCCCCGATACACTGGTTTACCGTTTTCCCACCCACAATCGGGAAATTCAGATGGGCTCATCCCTCATCGTCAGGGAAACCCAGCAGGCGATTTTCGTCTATCAGGGGGAGGTGGCGGACACCTTCGGTCCAGGCCACTATGAGTTGAAGACGGACAATCTGCCGTTGATGACCACCTTGCAGCACTGGACCCATGGCTTCAACGCCCCGTTCAAATCCGAAGTCTATTTTTTCAACACCCGGCAGTTTACGGATCTTAAGTGGGGAACGCCCAATCCCATCACCATCCGTGATCCGGAGTTTGGTGTGATTCGCCTGCGGGCTTTTGGTATCTACGCCACCCGTATTGCCGATCCCCTGCAATTCATGAAAGAGGTCAGTGCCACTGCCGAACGCTTCCAGGTGGGGGCTATCGAGAGCCAGCTGCGCAAGACGGTGATTACCCGCCTGTCTGACTTTTTCGGTGAGGCCGATCACCCGTTTCTTGATTATGCCGCCAATCTGAACGAGTTCTCAGCAGCATTGGGGGAAGCCCTGAAACCGGATTTCGCCCGCTACGGTCTGGCACTCGAGTCTTTTTTTATCGAAAACGTCTCCCTTCCCGAGGCCGTGGAAAAAGTGATCGATCAGCGGGCGGGTATGGCTGCAGTCGGCAACCTGGACCAATATGCCAAGTTCCAGGCGGCTAACGCGATTCCCGATGCGGCCAAGACCGAAGGGGGCCTGGCCGGAGCGGGTGTCGGCGCGGGTATCGGCATGGTCATGGGACAAACCCTCGGTAACGCTTTTGGCCTTGGCGGGCAGGGAGGGCAGGCTGGGCAGCCGGCTGCGGGTGCCGGTGCTGAAACGAAAATCATGGTCCGCTGTCTGGAATGCGGCGAACTCTCCGATGAGAAAGCTCGCTTCTGCGCCGGTTGTGGCAACAAGCTGCGCCAGGATTGATACGACCTGAGGTGCGGAAACGGCAACCATGACAACCCCTGGCAAAACCAGGCTGTTCGCCGAAGGAGATCGGCGGTTCAACTGCACCGGGTGTGGTGCATTGCTGCCTCGACGTCTGCGTTACTCTAAACTGGTGGTTTGCGATAACTGCCGCAGTATTCTCTACCTGCATTCCGATGCCATCGACAACCTGGGTACCCAGGCTGCCCTGGCCGAACATCCGTCTCTGTTTCAGCACCATCATCGCTTCGGTTATCGAAACATGGTGCTGGAGCCCCTGGGTATGGTTCGCTACGGCTATGGTCGCGGTTACTGGGAGGAGTGGTGGTGTCTGGATGACAAGGGACACGAATACTGGATCAGTGTGGATGAAGGGGATTTCGTGATGGAGCAGCGGCAGAGTATCGATACCGGGCTGCCGAAAGCCAATCGCCTGAAGCCGGGAAAGAAGGTGACGCTGCTACACGAAAGCTGGACAGTCACCGAGTTGGGGAACGCCGAATTTCAGGGGATGAAGGGTGAGCTGCCGGAGCGGGTGAATATGTCCCGTCGCTTTTTCTATGCCCATCTGGAGCGGCCTGGAAGCCGGTTGATTACCCTGGAGTACGACGACCCCGAGGGAATTCCTGACCTCTACCTGGGTGAGTGGATGGACCCATTCGAAATCGAGATTTTCTGACATGACCACCGGAATGGCGTTGCGCCGAATCAATTGCACCCAGTGTTCCGCGCCCCTGGAACTCCACGGTGGTCATAAGGTGGAGCGTATCGTATGCAGCTATTGCGGCTCTTTGCTGGATAATGGCGAGGGTTACAAGGTCCTTGAGCGACATTATGTAGAGAAAGGTAAACGGTCGTTCATGCCGTTGCAGCCGGGCGACGAGGGAACACTCAAAGGTGTCAGCTTTACGGTGATAGGCTTTATCACTTACCGGGTGGAACTGGAGTCCTGGACAGAATTCTGCCTGTTCTCGCCCACCCATGGTTACGCCTGGTTGTCCTGGGAGAACGGGCACTATGTTTTCATGCGGCGTTTACGCAATCTGCCCGCACCCTCAAGCAGTTGGTGGTCCTTCCAACCAAGACAGAAAATTGCCCAGGGTGCAACCCGGTTCAAATTCTACGAGGCGTACAGCGCTGAGATTACAGACATCGGCGGAGAACTGCCCTGGCATGGCAAGCTCGGTGACCGGGTCAACGCTGCCGATGCGGTGGCGCCCCCCCGCATCCTGAGCCAGGAGATCGAAGGCCAGGAGATCGAGTACCACGCCGGGGAATATCTGCCTCCCCAAGAGGTTGCCGAAGCTTTCGACAAACCGGACATTGGGGAGCGAGGTCTGCCTCGTTCCGTGCATCCCGCCCAGCCCTATGTGGTCTCTCCCCTGGACCTGTATCTGCAGTTCAGCGGCCGATTGTTCGGCGTGCTGGCGTTTCTGGGGTTGCTCTTCACCCTGGTCTTCGGCAGCGGGGATGTGCTGCTTCAGGAGCGTTTTTCCTGGCAGGTGGTGAAGGCCGGAGACAAGCGGGTCACCCGGTCTTTCGAGGTAACCCAGCCCGGCCGGCTGGTGGAAGTCAGCCTGGGCAGTTCGGTGAACAATGCCTGGCTGTGGCTGGATCTGGACGTGACCCGGAAGGGTGAGGAAGTGTTCTCTCTGGGAAAAGAAATCAGTTTTTATGAAGGCTACGACGGCGGTGAACACTGGAGCGAGGGCTCCCAGGGTGCCACAGCCTTGTTTCGAGTGCCCAAGGCCGGCGTCTATGAACTCAATATCAAAGCGAGTGAGTGGGGTGGACGCCGATACAAAAGTTCCATCGATGTGGTTATCGCCCAGGGAATTCTCCTGAACCGCTGGTTTCTGATTCTCACGGTGCTGCTGGTGCCGTTTGCATTATGGGCGCTGGCCCGCCGGATGATCTTCGAGTATCGTCGCTGGGCTCCGGTCACCCAGGACGAGGATGACGACTAATGCGAATCCTTGTACTGATACTGTTCTCGGGACTCACGGTGGGGGCTGGTCTGTTGACTTACTACGACGTGGGCGCGGACCGGCCCAAGGTGGAACGTAAAAGTTTGCGTCAAGGCAGTGCCGGGCACGTACGCTATCACAGTAAATAATGGGAGTGGTCAATGGATATGCTGTTTGCGGAAATCAAGTTGGGTCAGGTCATGTCGACCATCGTTTACGGGATGCTGGGCTTCCTGCTTTTCCTGGCGATACTCTGGATCATGGAAAAACTGACTCACTTCTCTATCCGCAGACAGATTATCGAAGAGAAAAATGTCAGCCTGGCGATCGTGCTGGGGGCTTTCTATATCGCCATCGGGATGATCATCTCGGCCGTGGTTGGTTGAGGGTTTCTTTCTGAGCAGGGACGACTCCGACCGGGATAGAGAGCGGGCGCGCCAGCTGCTGTTGCTGGGTGGCACTTTCGTCATCGCCGTCTGCGGTCTCGTTTACGAGCTGTTGCTGGGCACCCTGTCCAGCTATCTGCTGGGGGACTCGGTCCTTGAGTTCTCTCTGGTCATCGGGCTGTTCATGACCGCCATGGGCATTGGCTCGTGGCTCTCGCGATTCGTCCGGCACAATCTGTCGGAAAACTTCATACGGGTACAGATCGGCGTGGGTCTGATCGGCGGGTTGTCTCCGCTGGTGTTGTTTTTTACCTTTGCCCAGCTCGAGAGTTACCGGCCCTTCCTGTTTCTTTGCGGTAGTTCGATCGGCATGCTGGTCGGGCTTGAGATTCCACTGGTGGTGCGGTTGCTGGAGCAGTTGCGGGAGTTACGCCTGAACATCTCCAACGTGTTGACGGTGGATTATGCCGGTGCCCTGGCCGCATCGTTGGTATTTCCTCTGGTCCTGGTACCCCAGCTGGGACTGCTGCGAACCGGATTGACCTTCGGTCTATTCAACCTGTTTGTAGCTTTTCTTGCCATCTGGACTTTTCGGCGGGAGCTGAAGCGTCCCCTGTCCCTTGCTGCTGGAACCGGTCTTGCCGCAGCTTTATTACTGTTTCTGGTCATTCAGGCGCCGGGAATCACCCGGTACTACGAAGATCGCCTTTATCAGGATGAGGTGGTCTATGCCGCGTCGAGCCCCTATCAGCGACTGGTCCTGACCCGCGGGGGGGAGCGTCTGCGGCTGTTTCTCAACGGTGCACTCCAGTTCGATACCCTGGATGAATATCGCTACCACGAGACGCTGGTGCATCCGGCCCTGAGTCTGGCAGCAAGTCGCGAGCAGGTATTGATACTGGGGGGTGGGGACGGTCTGGCGGCACGGGAAGTGCTGCGCTGGGACGATGCAGACAAGCTGACCCTGGTGGACCTGGACCCTCTGGTGACCGGTCTGTTTGCCCGCAACCCCCTGTTGCGAAAACTCAATGACGATGCGTTGAACCAATCCCGTGTAGAGGTGTTCAATCAGGACGCCCTGCGCTTCCTGAGGGAAAGCCGGCAGCTTTATGACGTCATCATTATCGATCTTCCTGATCCTCGCACCCCGGCGCTCAGTAAACTTTACACAGTGAGTTTCTACCGCCTGCTGCTCAGCCGGCTGAGTGCCGGTGGTGTCATGGTGACCCAGGCCACTTCCCCCCTGTATGCCCGCAAGGCGTTCTGGAGTATCCACGATACCATCGCCGCCGCGGGCGATCTGCAAATGCAGCCTTATCACGCCTACATTCCTTCGTTCGGAGAGTGGGGCTTCGTGATGGCATCGCGCCAGCGACTCGATTGGGAACGTGTCCGGGCACCGGCCCAAAGCCGTTTCCTGACGGCTGATACCACAGCAGCCATGACACGCTTCCCACCGGACATGGCCCCGGTAACCGTGAAACCCAATCGTATCAGCGATCACGTGCTGATGCGCTACTACGAAACCGGGTGGAGTCACTGGTTCGAGTAATAGGTGACCAATCACACCGCCACGCTTCCGCCGGGTTTATCTGATTTATAGGATGTGGAGAGCGCTTTTCAGCGAACCGCATCTATCATGTAAGAAATATTGCCTGTCTGCACACCAGACGAGATCGATGCGGTTCGCTTCGCTCACCGACATCCTACCGGAATGGCGGATAATACAAACTAAAGAGTGGTCAGGTCCAGCTTTGTGGCCTCGGTTCTTTTAGCCAACAGAAGTCAGCCCAACCGATGATCCTGTTTCTACAACCCGTGCTCCAGCTTCAGCCGCAGCTGTAGTTTTTTTGCCTGCTTGAAGGCCTCTTTGAGCATCAGCCGATTGAGGTCGGGGAGGGTGGCGGGGTCTACCCGGTTGGGATCTTCCGGGTCTTCATCGGTGAGCTGCTGGCGGATTCGAAATCGTTGAATCAAATGAAAGGCCTCCACTTCCGCAGCGGTCTCTTCGAGTTCCCGTTTCTGGGCCGCACCCACTGAGCGCAGCCTGTCCCCGGTGCTGGTGGCCCAGATGCCGTGGGTAAGGCCCCAGATTCTGGCCGCATCGACGAAGGGGCGTGCGCCATGAAGCTTCAGGTCGATGCTGTGGGGATGCTCCGGTCCGCCATCGTAGACGAAACCGCCGATCCAGTTGAGCGGGGGGTCGCAAGTAAGGGCTTCTTCAGCCATGGCTCTGAGAAAGCGGGGATGCTCCGGTGGCAGGGGTATGAGCCAGTTTCGCAGATCGTCAGCCAGCTCATAAGTGCCGTAGATCGGGCGAAAATCGAAAAAAATGGTGCTGTGCATCAGCGCCATGGGATCCGGGTTTCCCATCCAGTTTCTGAACTTTCCCTTCCATTCGGACAGGCTGAGACACCACAGGGGATTCCCGGCCATGATTCCCCCTTTGCACAGGGTGAATCCGCAGGCATCCAGCCCCCTGTTGACCACCCGGGCAAAGGGCAGGAATGCCTCTCTGAGGCTTTCGGTTTCACCCTCCTCTCCGGGGAGGAAAATGAGGCCGTTGTCCTGATCGGTGGAGAATGTCTGCTCCAATCTACCCTCTGAGCCGAACACCAGCCAGCACCAGGGAACCGCGGGGAGATCGAATTCGTCTTCGATCAGTTCGATGATACGAATGACCACCAGGTCATTGAGTGCAGACATCCATTCGCAGATGTTTTCCACCCCCATGCCGGCAGTGAACAGTTCGGCCCCCCGTTTCCGAATGGCAGCCGCTGCATCGGCCATGGCATCCACATCCATGGCCTCTGTCACCGCCTCCGCCAGAACCTCGGCACCGCCTCCCCGGAGGCCGAACAGATCGGATCGGGAAACCAGATTGCATAAACTGCCATCCGGTTCCACAAGCAGAACATGCCTGACCCCTTTTTTGGTCATGAGCACGGTGGCTCTGTGGGCCGGTGCATCGGCAGGCAGTGTAAAGGGGGCGCCGGTCATGAGCGTCGCTATGGGTTCGTCCAGGTTGTTCCCATGCTGGGCCATGCCATAGACCAGGTCTTTCAAGGTCACGATACCCAGGGGCAGATTACTGGGCTTGTCCACGACGATGATGGCGTCTCCGCCGGACTGATTGAGTTGCAACAGTGCGGTACGGAGACTGGTGGTGGGTGCCACCGCCAGGGTCGGCCGCTGGGGCAGGGAGCGTAAAGGTCCTTCCGTGGGGCTTAAGTAGGAGTGGGACTTGTCGGCTGTATGAATCGGGTTTACGGGTTGTTGCCCGGTTTCATTGGTGTTTCCCGGTGTGTCTCCATTCATGTATCAGATTCTCCCAGCAATGATTTGACCCGGGCGACCAGCGCACTGGTGGAAAAGGGTTTGGGAATATAGGCATCTGCACCCAGTGCCGCCCCTTTAGCGATTTCCGCATCTCTTCCTTTGGCCGTCAGCATGACGATACGAATCTCATCCAGGTCGTGGTCTTCCCTTACTGCCTTACACACGTCGAAGCCATTGAGTTTCGGCATCATCACATCCAGTAACACCAGGTCGGGACGTTCCTCTCTGATTTTCCTCAAACCTTCTTCCCCGTCCCGGGCCACCGTGACCTGAAAGCCTTCCCGCTGCATCAGAAAATCGACGGAAAGTACGATATTCTGTTCGTCATCCACTATCAGAATCTTTTTTGTCATCGGATATTCTCTGTTGATTCCTGGGGGCAGACTTACAACCCCGGGGCAGTTCAAATAGAAATATAGCACCTTTCCCTGGTGTACTCTCGACCCACAGGCGACCGCCGAAATGTTCGATGATCTGTCGGCTGATCGGCAGGCCGAGTCCGGTGCCCAGGGGATTGGCCTCCTCATTGTCCCCCTGGCGGAATTTTTCAAAAATCAGTGGTTGCTCGTTCTCCGGTATTCCGGGACCATTATCTCTGACGCTTACCCGGTAGGTCCCCGGCCTTTCTCTAAGGCAGATATCCACCTCTCCCTGCTCTATGGGAAGAAACTTAACCGCATTGTTGAGCAGATTGAGCATCACCTGCATCAAGCGATCGTGGTCAGCCCAGACGCCGCAGTTGAGATCAGGGATATCGACTCGAAGCGCACCACCTGCATCCCGAAAGAGCTGTTCGGTAGCGTCTGCTGCCTGGCGAATTACTTCTGACAGGTTAACTTCTCCGTTTTGCCAGTCCGCGTGACCCGATTCTATCTTTGCCAGGTCGAGTACCTGATTGACCAATCGTGTCAGCCGTTGGGTTTCACTGACGATAATTCCGAGAAAGCGCTTACGGTCGTCAAGCGTAATTCGGGGATCCTCATGCAGTATCTCTGAAAAAGCACGGATGGAAGTCAGTGGCGTACGCAGTTCATGGGTAACCGAAGACATGAAGTCATCCTTGAGATGATCCAGCTCCTGCAGGCTCGTATTGGCTGCCTCCAGTTCGCTCTTCGCAGCCTCGAGTTCCCGGGACTTTTTCTCAAGCTCCTTGCTGTATGCCCTTATCTGGGACGCCTCGTCAAGAATATCCATGACCTCATCCAACCCCAGGGGTTCTTCCTGCACCACGGTTGAAACCATTACACGGGCCGAAGCACTGCCAATGGCACCGGTCAGGAGAGTTTCGGCAAAATTAACGGTTTCGGCATCTGCCGGAAGTTCGGCTATTTCGGCCAGCCCCCTTCTTTTGGTGTAGGCGAAGAAAGCCCTTCGAGCCCGTAGATTACCCAGAAACCGCCCGGTCAGACTGATGAGGTCCGTCACTTCGGCACTGCCACGCCACAGGCCGGTGACCACTGGCTGGTCATGGCGTAACGCATCCACGAAAACCTTTGCCTGAGCCGCCTCTTCCACATTGGGTGTTCTCATGAGTGAAACCACCATATACACACCGGTGTTAAGGAAAAGACTCCAGAACATGCAATGGGTGATCTCATCAAAACCCTGGAGTCCAAACAGGGCCTGGGGCTTGAGCAGGGCAATACCAAGGGGGCCGGACTCGATAAATTCGATGGGCAGCCAGCCGGATTTCGCAAAGGACGGCAGTAGCAGGGTATACAGCCAGATGGTAAATCCAACACTCAGGCCAGCCAGCGCACCAGCCCGGGTGCCACCACGCCAGTAGAGGCCACCAATAATGGATGGTGCAAACTGGGCCACAGCCACAAAACTGATCAGCCCGATCGCCACCAGCGCATAGGCTTCTCCGGCAATCCGGAAATAGGTATACCCCAGGAGTAATATCGCGAAAATGGCACCACGTCTCACGCGAATCAAAATGGTACTGATATCGATGGATGAAGCCTGCTTCGTCCAGCGACGCAGTAATCCGGGCATGACCAGGTCGTTACAGACCATGGTGGAAAGTGCAATGGTCTCCACGATGACCATACCGGTTGCCGCCGATAATCCACCCACATAGGCGAACAGTGCCAGCCACTGCTGCCCCTCCGCGATGGGCAGTGCCAGAACGAAAGTGTCGGCATCCACAGTACCGTCGGGAAACATCAGTCTGCCGGCAAGCGCGATCGGTATCACAAAGATATTGATGAGCAGCAGATAAAGGGGGAACAGCCAGATAGCCCGTTGAAGGTGACGTTCGCTGCCATTTTCAACCACGGCCACCTGAAACTGTCTCGGCAGCATAATAATGGCCAGTGCCGACAACAAGGAAAAAGAGAACCAGGAGCTGTAGCTTCCTTGCTGGGGTTCCAGCCGGGAATTGAGTATCCCGGCAGACGCCGCTTTTTCCATCACATCCGTGAATCCACCATAGAGGCTGTAGGTCACAAACACGCCTACCGCAGTCAATGCGACGAGTTTGACGATGGATTCGAACGCAATGGCGGCCACCATGCCCTCGTGGCGTTCACTGGCATCCAGATGGCGGGTTCCAAACAAGACAGTGAAAGCAGCCAGCAGTATGGCAACGTAGAAAGCGGTGTCCTGCCAGACCGGTACGGCCACCTCGTGAGCAGACATCGTGATGTCCGGATACTGGAGCAGAATGGTGTAGCTGTTGGAGACGGCTTTCAGCTGCAGCGCGATATAAGGGACGACTCCCACCACCGCGATGATTGTCACCAGACCACCCAGCAGGTGGCTCTTGCCGTAACGTGAAGAGATAAAATCCGCGATGGAGGTGATGCGTTGGGACTTGCTGACCCTGATCATTTTCAGCAGCAGGAAAGCCCACAAAGCAGCGGCCAGGGTAGGACCCAGATAAATTGGCAGGAACCCGATGCCACTGTCAGCTGCCCGACCTACACTGCCATAGTAGGTCCAGGCCGTGCAGTAGACCGCCAGTGAGAGCGCATAGACGGTGGGATGAGCGATGACCGAACGGCCACTGTCCGCGCGGCGGTCAGCCCAGTAGGCAATGGCGAAGAGCAATCCGAGATAGAAAAAGGAAATAGCAACGATCAGAGAACCACCGAGCATGAAATTCTCCGATCTAATAAGTCTTCACGGGAAACCGGCAGCCATTTGAGGATTGTCTGCTCATTGCCTGTGACCCTCGATAATCCATGCCATCAAAGCGATAAGAACCACCCACACACCAAACAGATAGAGGTAGAGAGTGGGTATTCCGAAGCGCTCTGAAGTCTGGTCAAACAAAGAGATCAGGGGAGAGAAATAGAACATGACACCCGCCAGAAACACGGCAGTCAGCCGTTGCCCCGTCAAACTCGATTGTCTCACCAATCGCCCCTCCGTCTGCGGAATTTGCTTTGTGGTACTCCATCAACGGGATGACTATGGACTCAGTGAGTCGGTCAGCGTGCTTGAAATGGTGTGTTTCGGTTCTTAAAGCAGAAGCATCAACACCGTTCGTAGACGCTGCATCCGTAAATATCACGATGATGGAACCATAGAGTATAGGGCACAGCGGAGCGATAGGATACGCGTTATGGCTCTCGCTGTGAAAAAAGCTGCCGATCCGGCTGGGAGAAGGGAATCAAACGTCAGATGGACTGATAAATACCAGCACCTGTCCGGTCAGGAACGAGACTTAGCAGCATCCCGCGACTGAGAAATTGGTCAGTGTTGCGTGGAAGGAGCAGGGGAACAGGGATTGGCAGATTGTTCTGCCAGTCCCTGTCCGGCTGGAAGCGGTTGGCATACCGCACCCCGACGGCCTTGGGCACAGCATCCTATCACACCATTTCCACTTCACCCTCACTGAATTTGACAACCGGTTTCCCGGGGGAGCAGATGCCCCGTTCCTCAAGATAAGCAATCACCTCGTCAGCCAGTACTTCCGGACTTTTTTCCGCAGCATAAAGTACCAGTTCGGGGGATGAAGGAGCTTCGTAGGGATCATCGATACCGGTAAATCCTTTGATTTCACCAGCCCTCGCCTTCTTATAGAGACCTTTGGGGTCCCTCGTTTCGCAGACGTCCAGGGGGGTATCGACGAACACTTCGATAAACTCCCCGGCTTCCAGGCTGTCCCTGACGCGGTCACGATCTATACGGTACGGACTGATAAACGCAGTCAAGGCGATAATGCCTGCCTGGGAGAACAGTTGAGCTACAGAACCGATGCGGCGAATGTTTTCTTCTCTGTCGATCGCCGAGAACCCCAGACCGAAACGCTTGGCAAACGCCTCACCATGGGTTTTCTGCAGCATGCCGGTTCCGGCGTTGAGACCATGCCGCACATTGTCTCCATCCAGAACTGAACTATGGATACCATACTGATGAAGCTTGTGATCCAATGCATTGGCTACGGTACTCTTTCCGGAACCACTCAGCCCGGTAAACCAGATTACACACCCCTTATGGCCATTCAGGGATTCTCTCTTATCACGGGAAACCTGGTGCTCGTGCCAGGTAACATTTGTCTCTTCGGTCATTTTTTATTCCTTGTGGATATATAGCTTACGGGTTGGTTTAACCTGGGCGCTATGGATGGATTGATGCTGAGCAGAAAATCGGCAAACTGAGGGAATACTTTAGTCTCGCTATTCCCGGTTTCTACCGACGAGAAAGGATAAAATCCTTTTAAATTCAGCTGAATGAAAAATTTGCAAGTGGGCTGGGCAGGGGCTGTGAACCTAATGCCTGCGTCGTTTTGCCTGAGGTGAGTTTTTTATATCCATGAGATCGATCCGGGCTTGTTTATTTTCTCTATCAAAAACGTGTAATTATACATCAGTACCCCATTGCTATTAAAGGGGCAGTGGGGCTGAGGAAATGGTTTATCACAGCTAGTAAAGTGCTGTCGATGAACAGGGTTTCAATCAGTTCATCTGACAGCGGAGGATACCGCCAGCCAGGAGCAGCCAGCCCACAATGAAGCAGAGACCGCCAACCGGTGTAATGGCACCAAGCCATCGTGCGCCTGTCAAAGTCAGCAGATAAAGGCTGCCCGAAAACAACAGGATACCAGCCAGCATGGCCCACCCCGACCATTCCACCAGCCTGGAACCGGGGCAGGTCTGTAACAACAGACCAATACCGAGCAGTGCCAGGGTGTGGTAGAAATGGTACTGAACCCCTGTCTGATAGACCGTCATGAGGTCAGATTCCACGTACCGCTTCAGACCGTGGGCGCCGAAAGCACCAATGGTGACGGCAAGCATCCCATTGAGAGCGGCTGCCACTAGAAAGAATTTTGTCATTGGGGTTGGGTTACCTTTGGCAGTTTCCCGCTGCTATCCCTTGATCAGCCCGTGCGGGGTAACAGGCCTCATCGGGAACCTTAGGGCCGCGGAAAAAATGAATCATCCCATCCTGCTGGTCTCTCAGCTCAGCTATCACTACCGGCATCCTGCCTCGCGTGAATCTAGTCCATCCATGGACGTCGTCTGCGTTGCAGATTCAGTTG
>JAAELC010000342.1 GCA_024227135.1 Gammaproteobacteria bacterium | reverse complement strand
CGGCATGAACCCGGATGATGTGACATTGAGCAATATCGATGATGATTCCAGAGGGTTTACCCTTTCTCCGACCAACGGCCTGGAGACGACCGAAGCAGGCGGCACGGACACCTTCACTGTCAGGCTCAATTCAGAACCCACCGCCGATGTCACCCTGTTGCTGTCAAGCAGCAATACCGACGAAGGCACGATTGATAAGGCAACTCTGGACTTTACGGCATTAAACTGGGATCAGGAGCAAACCGTGACCATCACCGGCGCAGACGACAATGTAGATGATAACGACCAGGTGTATTCGATTATTACTGCGGCCGCTACGGGCGGAGATTACGCAGGGACCAATCCTTCCGACGTATCTGTTACTAACCAGGATGATGATGCTGTAGGGTTTACTATTTCCCCGATTAATGGGCTGACGACCACTGAAGCGGGCGGCACGGACACCTTCACTATCCAGCTTAATTCTGAACCCTCTGCGCCTGTTAGCCTGATGCTGTTGAGTAGCAATATCACCGAAGGCACCATCGACAAAGCCTCTCTGGACTTCACGGCATCAGACTGGGATCAGCCGCAGACCGTAACGGTCACGGGGGTTGACGATAATGTGGATGACAGCAACCAGGTATATTCAATCATCACCAGTACCGCCAGCGGTGGCGACTACGCCGGGCTCAACCCCGCTGATATTTCCGTCACCAACCAGGACGACGATACCGCCGGGTTTACCCTCTCCGGG
>JAAELC010000341.1 GCA_024227135.1 Gammaproteobacteria bacterium | reverse complement strand
TCAAGGCCCGGGTGAACGGTGCCCTGGATGAGATTCTGGCTGAAAAGGGCCGGGGCCGGCGGATAGCAATTTTCACCTCCGGTGGGGCCATTTCCGTCGCCGTGCAGCGGGCGCTGGAGCTGTCGGACCAGGCCTGCCTGCAAGTCTCCTGGCAAGTAGTCAACGCATCGATAACACGGTTCAAATGCACGGCCGACCGGATCATGCTGGCAACATTCAATGAACACGCGCACCTGGAGGTTGCTGATGGCCTGGTGACTTACAGGTGACCCCGGTCCGCAGGACCGGGTTTAGGTGTTAAGGTTGAAGACTGAAGGCTGAAGGCTGAAGAAAAACCTTAAAAATCAATTAGAGAATTTAGTCACAATATCGGTATCGGGATCGAAATCGCTATCGAAAGCGGAAGCGATCCCGGGAATGTCTCTCTAAAGCCGATTTCGATCCCGATGCCGATAGCGATTCAGATTAAAATAAGAAGAATAACAAGGAGCGATCTATGGATTTTGAAATATCGGAACGCATGCAGGTCATCCTCGATATGATCAACGAGTTTGTCGACAAGGAGCTGCTGCCCCTAGAGCCGGAGTTCCTCAACCACGATTTTGGAGAGATGCTGCCGGTTCTCGCGGAAAAGCGGCAGATGGTCAAACAGATGGAGCTGTGGGCGCCCAACCATCCCCAAGAGCTTGGCGGGATGGGCCTGGACTTGGTCGAGCACGGCCTGGTTTCGGAAGCTCTGGGGCGTTCGCCCCTGGGCCACTATGT
>JAAELC010000340.1 GCA_024227135.1 Gammaproteobacteria bacterium | reverse complement strand
GTTTCAACAAGCTCGATACAAGCAGGACCACCACCGGATCCCTGGGCTTGCACGGTGCTTACGACAGGCATGAGTAAAACTGCGAGTAGGAGAACACCCACTCCAAGTGCTACGGGCAGGAAAAGGTCCTGCTTGTCGGCAAGGACAACTGGTCCCCGAATATCCCGAATGTCCTCAAACTGTTGAGACTGCTTTGGTTGCAGAGGTTGAGAAGGTTGAGATGGTTTGTTTTGCAACTGGAGTTGCGGCGCTGTGGGGCTGTTGGTTGAATCGGCCAGAATCTCACCTACCGAAAAAACAAGGGTAAGGAGAATCAAAAATGCGAAAGCAATGTGTCTCATCTTCTCATCCTCCTTTTTCTAGCACCAAAAAAGGCAAGCAGGGCTGGGAGGTAGGGCTTCCCCGTTGAGAGATCGAGCAAATCCACTCCCGAAGAACGGATAGCGCGTTGGAGATTTTTTTGCCGGTGAACTGCCAGCTCAGCGTAGGCACGGCGGATTGCGGGATCAGAGGTGTTCAGCTCGACCTGTTCCCCGCTTTCACCATCTTCCAGGGTCAGCCAGCCGACATCTGGGAGTTCCTGCTCCCGTGGGTCGGTAATTATCATTGTTATGAGGTCATGGCGGCGGTTACTTATCTGCAGTTTTGGTTGCAGTTCATTAAGACTCTCGTCGAAGTCTCCCGGAAGGCAGAAATCAGAAATAAGAAAGGCCACCGATTTACGTTTGCAGACCCGGTTAACAAAATCCAGCGGAATTTTAAGATCCGTTTCCTTGCGCTGTGGCTGAAAAAAGAGAATCTCCCTTATGACGCGCAGGATATGTGTTCTGCCCTTTTGGGGGGGGATATAGAGCTCAATGAAATCGGAGAAGAGAACAAGGCCGACCTTGTCATTATTGCGTACGGCAGAAAAGGCAAGTATCGAGCCGAGCTCGGCCATCATTTCCCGTTTTGATCCAGTGGTGGAACCGAATTCACCCGAGCCGCTGATATCTATCATCAGCATGATGGTCAACTCTCTCTCTTCGGTGAATTTCTTGATATGGGGTATTCCGGTTCGGGCGGTGACGTTCCAATCTATACTGCGAATGTCATCTCCCGGGACGTATTCCCGGACCTCGTCAAAATTCATCCCCCGTCCCTTGAAGACGGAATGATAACTGCCAGCCAGACTGTCATTAACCAGTCGGCTGGTCTGCACCTCAATCTGGCGAACTTTCTTGAGGATATCTTTGGTGAGCTGATTTTCCATGGCTATCAGGGAACGGGTACCGTATCTAAAATTTTTCTGATGATGTCTTCACTGCTGATGGCCTCGGCCTCTGCCTCGTAACTGATGCGAATGCGGTGGCGCATCACATCAAGGGCGGCTTCCTTCACATCATCGGGCGTAACATATCCGCGCCCGGCAAGATAGGCGAGGGTGCGGGAGACACCCTTCAGGTTGATTGTTGCTCTGGGTGAGGCTCCGGTTTCTATATATTCCTGCAGGTCAAGCTGAAAGGCTCTAGGGTCGCGGGTGGCGCAGACCAGAGAGACAATGTAATCCTTTATCTTGTCGTCCATGTAAATGGTGTCCACAACCTTGCGGGCGGCGAGAATGTCCTCGGGAGAGATAACCGGGCTTAAAGAGACGGAAGAATCGGTATGATCCACACCATCGAGGATCAATCTTTCCTCGGCCATGCTTGGATAATCGACAATCACCTTCAGCATGAAACGATCGATCTGTGCTTCCGGCAGTGGGTAGGTGCCTTCCTGCTCGATGGGATTCTGGGTTGCCAAAACAAGGAAAAGTTCCGGCAGCTTAAACGTTCGGTCGCCAATGGTAACCTGTTTTTCCTGCATGGCTTCAAGAAGTGCGGACTGCACCTTGGCTGGGGCACGGTTTATTTCGTCGGCAAGAATCATCGAGGAAAAAATCGGCCCCTGTTTGACCACAAAGGAGGTGTCCTTCGGATTATAAATCTCTGTGCCGATTATATCCGCCGGCAGCATATCGGGAGTAAACTGGATTCGTCTGAATTCAGTTTGCACACTCATGGCCAGGGATTTCACCGCCAAGGTTTTGGCAAGACCCGGTAGCCCCTCAAGGAGAATATGACCTCCC
>JAAELC010000339.1 GCA_024227135.1 Gammaproteobacteria bacterium | reverse complement strand
GAGAATCGATATAGAATCAGCAACATGCGGCCTGCAAAATGACATCTTTGACCAATGAGTAACACCCAAACCTAAGAGGGCGTAGTATGAAACCATCTACGGGTTTCTCAGGGTCAGGTGCGACTCATGCCATGATGAAAAATTAGTCGCTTTTAGCTGCAAGAGGCGCGGTTTCTGTCCCAGTTGTGGTGCGCGAAGAATGGCCGACAGTGCAGCCCTGCTGGTAGATGAGATCCTGCCTTATCAGCCCATGCGCCAATGGGTGCTGAGTGTGCCGTTCCCGCTGCGATTTCTGTTTGCCAGTAAGCCCAAAGTCATGACCAGAGTGCTGGGCATCGTCTACCGCGCCATCGCCACACATCTGACACACAAAGCAGGCTTTACAAAGCCCATGGCACAGACTGGTGCAGTGACCCTGATCCAGAGATTTGGTGGGGCACTCAATCTCAACATTCACTTTCATATGCTGTTCCTGGATGGCGTTTACGCTGACAACAAGTATGGAGCCTCACGGTTTCACTGGGTTAAAGCCCCTACCAGTGATGAACTTACCCAACTAACACACACGATTGCTCGCCGGGTGGCCCGCTACCTGGAACGTCAGGGCTTGCTGGTGCGCGATGGTGAGAGTACTTATCTCACCGCAGAAGGTGTGGGTGCCGATAATGAAACACCGATGAATCACCTGTTTGGAAGTTCCATTACCTACCGCATCGCCACGGGACCACAACAAGGGCGCAAAGTATTCACCTTACAAACCTTACCCGACTGTGGAAATGACCCGTTTGCAGCTACGGTGGGCAAAGCAGCCGGTTTCTCATTGCATGCAGGTGTTGCTGCCAAGGCCAATGAACGGGATAAACTGGAACGCCTGTGTCGTTACATTGCAAGACCAGCAGTGTCCACCAAACGTTTGTCAATGACTCGCAACGGGCAGGTCCGCTATGAGTTAAAGACACCCTACGCCAACGGCACCACCCATATCATATTCGAACCGCTAGATTTCATCTCCAGGCTTGTCGCTTTGGTTCCCAAGCCCAGAGTTAACCTCACTCGTTTCCATGGTATCTTCGCCCCCAACAGTAAACACCGCATGCAGGTAACCCCGGCAAAACGGGGTAAGGTCAAGAGGCCCTGCCCTCTTGATGAGGATCAAACTCCTGCCGAGCGCCGGGCATCAATGACCTGGGCTCAACGGTTGAAGCGGGTATTTAATGTTGATATCGAAACCTGCAGTAAATGCGGCGGTGATGTATGCATCATTGCAAGCATCGAAGACCCTTCGGTGATCAGCAAGATACTCGCTCACCTGGATGAGAAAGAGGCTACCGTTGGAACGGCTCGATTGCCCCAATGCCGGGCCCCGCCGGCGACGGGATTATTTAACTGAAAGAATAAGCCCAGCCAGACCACCTTCTTGCTGTTCCCGACCAGGGAACGGTATGCCTTTTCTCGCCCTGGGCTTAAGAACTGGCGTGAAATACAGCTGTATCTGGGTAAAATTCGCCCCTGAACGCTCAATTATGATCAAAATGTACGGTGAGCTGGCCGAAGACCCGATATGAGTAGCCGTTCGATACTTTGAGGTTTCTGGCAATATAGTGTTTAAACCACTTATACCCTCCGACGGGGTATGCTATGGAGGATGTTCGCAGTGGTCAGGGGTTCTCGCAAAATTGGCGAACGACGTTGGTTAATCCAAAGGGCCCTCGTCCGGGGGACACGAATAACTCCAGT
>JAAELC010000338.1 GCA_024227135.1 Gammaproteobacteria bacterium | reverse complement strand
TTTCACGCCAGCCAAAAGGGCGAGGCTCAGGATGAGCCGAGTAACCTGGACCAAAAGACGAGCAAGACTGGATAATTGTTTTTTCCGCGGCCCTAACGGTAGGTCGCTGGCTAGGTTCCATTCGATCCTACTCATTAATTTTCAGAGCGTAGGTGGCTCCTTCTATTTCTATTTCCAGTTCCATAGGAAGATTCAGTTTCAAAAGCGATTTGATCGTTTCTATCGGGCGTCTCTTCATTAAGTGCTCCAGTTCCTCTATCTGCCCCAAGGCATTTTTCAAGCTCAAATCTTCTTCTTCTGTCAACGTTTCTGCTTTAGACATTACATAATCCTCCAATTATCCACTGAGTTAGGACGGCCAGGCAGTTGGTTTGCGTCACATATGCGGTGAGTGGGAAGCCGAAAATGGTCCCATTCCCAAAGCACTTTGGTCTGGCAGGGCTACGCTCCTCTGATTCGATGGAACGACACGGACGTCGGGCGTCCGCAGTAATAAACAGATTGTCGAAGATCGGAAGCATTCTAGGACCTGGGATGTCCCAGAATGCCCTGCGAGATCGATGGCCCATGGTATCAGGCCGGTTGTCTGGCGAACTGGGAGAACTCAGGTCGTGGCGGCTGCGGAGCTGTCCTCCATCGAGACAGCTTGCGAGCCCATCGCGTAGTAAGCAATGGCTGTTTCGCCGATCAATTGGCTGAGGGCGGCAACCGTGACTCCTCCAGCGAGCAAAGTGTAGTAAGGCTTGAAGTTCAGGTTTCGTGTCAGCATTGATGCACTGGATGTCAATCCTGCGGCCGTCATGACTGCTATCATCTCCTTCATGCGCGCTTTTTCATCGATATCCTTACCGAATGCCATGGCAATTTCGAGAATCAGGGTAAGGTGCATGCGCATCAGCACCGATGTGCCCCCGGTTACACCCATTAACTTGAGAACGGGACCTGCGTAAGGTACGAGTAATGGTGCCTGTAGCAGGGTGCCGCCAAGAAATGAGAGTGGTATTTGTGCTTTGTTGAGTCGTCTGGCCAGTTGGGTAGGTGATTCATCGGGGTGGCGGGTACGCAGCGCGGTTACCCGGCGCCTGACTTCCCCTTTTCGAAGACCCATGAAAAAGTAAAAAAATTTGTCAGTAGACATGCTCTGTAGTTTTCGAGAATCAATAAGATCACTGGTCATCCGATATTCCCCCGTTGTCCTGTATCAGTCTGATTTTTTCTCTAAGCTAATTATCCTACCACTAATATCGATATCTAAAGAACCGGGTTAGCTGTCGTATATCAAAAAAACAGGTTGACGCTGACAGTGTCTGTGTTTTTTGTGTTTTGCCAGTGTGGATTGTCACATAAATGTAACTGAAATCGCATGCTAATAGTGAGTAGTATACAGAATGCAGTTGTGAATCGTGACGGTATCAGGTCAGGTGTCTGCTAGAACAAATTTATTTTATAGAACTTTTGGAGGCTGTATGGAAAATCAAACGAAAAACGCACTGTTGGTCTGGGGTAGCACACTCGCAGGTGGCACCGGTGGTTGGTGGGTCACAGGACGGATATGTAAATCACTGGGTGTCAAAGTTGCACCTTGGGGACCGGTGGTTGGTGGCTTGATTGGTGCCTTGGCTTCTGCAGCCCTGTCCAAGAATATGCTGGCTGATTCGATGGAATTCCCCGGGTCTGAATCTGAAGATCTGTAGATGTCAGCTGTCCTTCTTCACGTCACAACCTGTCCTCTGGGTTGTCTGGCCCAGGCGTTTCGCGCAAGAGAGGGAATGGCCGCAGCGGCGCCGGGGTATCGGTTTGAGTGTGCCCGGGCGATCGATGGTTGATAAACCGCAGGGATATCTCCATTGGGTATTTCTGAATCGGAACGTTTTTACGTAGCTTGTTGGGCTTTGATTGACGAGGATCATTCCATCTTTTGGAAAATGCACTGCATATTTCTACTTCACGTGATAGATAATTCATATCTACGTGTGATGTAGGGGTTGTTCCAAACTGATATACACTTAAACCAAATCTGGGGGATGAAAGCGATGGCTTCGGGGTCAAAGGGAAAATCCAAGAAATCTGTAAGTAAAAAATCAGCGATGGAAGAGGCTACCAACACCATCAGGGAAACTACGGCAGGTTTTATCGAGGAAGTCGAGAATACAAGCGGAAAGCTACGTGAGGAAGTGACACAATTGTTCGATAGTCTTGCGGACAAGGTTTCTCAGGTGACTAGTTCAGCGGCTGAGACAACCGCATCTGTTGCAGGCAAAGTAACCATCAAGGATCCGGCGGATCTGATTTCCGATCTGATCAAGGAGGTCAGGCAGGCTGGAGAATCCTCCATGCAGGCAATTGTCGATCGGTTCGATGCGTTACGCCAGCAGGTGGAAGAAGTCCCGGAAGCTGCTGAAGGCGCAAAGAAACGGGCAAAGAAGAAGGCCGCTGCAAAGAAGAAGTCCGTAACAAAGAAAAAGTCATCAGTAACGAAAAAGAAAGTAGCTTCCAAGAAGAAGGCAACCAAGAAGAAGGTGGCAAAAAAGAAAGCAACCAAGAAGAAGGCAGCCAAAAAGAAGGTGGCAAAAAAAGGCGTGGCTGAATAACCGCTATGACAGGGATTTGCCCATCATCGACCGGAAACCTTGACTGCCGGGTGATCCAGGTAGATCGAGAACTGGTAAGGTAAATGCATCCGATCCTAATCATAGTTCCGGCAGCAGTGCTTCTGTTTGGCCCACGTTTTTGGGTCAAACGGGTGATGGGTCGGTACAATCACGAGGATGGGACGCTTACCCGGACCGGTCGGGAACTGGCCAGGGAGATTCTGGATCAGCACGCTCTCCAACTGGTGAAGGTGGAAAGCAGTGATATTGGTGATCACTATGACCCGGAAGCAAGAGCCGTACGCCTGTCTCGGGATAAGATTGACCTGAAATCGCTCACCGCTGTAACCACGGCAGCCCACGAAGTGTCCCATGCAATCCAGCATGCAGAGGGGTATGGGCCTTTTGTCTGGCGAGCGAAGCTGGCCAAAGTAGCCCAGGTGACCGGTGAGGCAGGCTCCATCACATTATTGATCATGCCGGTGGCAACATTGCTGACAGGCTATCGTCCCCCGACTATTCTCGTGGTGGTGTGTATTGTCAGTATTCTTGGTACTGGTATGGCGGCACAGCTGGCATCGTTGCCTACCGAATTTGATGCCAGTTTCAAAAGAGCTTTGCCATTGTTACGGGATGATTACATCAATGAGCAACAGCTGTCTGAGTCCAGGGAGATACTTCTCGCCTGTTCCCTGACCTATGTTGCAGCATCATTGCTGTCAGTCTTGAACTTCTGGCCCTGGTTCCCCAGGCCGGCCGGTTTTGGGATGTCGGTTCAGTCAGCTTTTACCAGCATCCCTCGTGCTGATGTCATTTCGTCAGAAAGTATTGGTGTTTCGATTGGAAGTCCGAGAAAGAGGGGCGATTCTGGGCTGGGGTCTATGGGAGTGGTGGCGGACGTGCTGCAACGTATCATAAAAACGTTTTCCGGAAGGCGGCAGCAAACCGGTCATGTACACTGAATTACCAGGGAACGAGGGATAGCGCCCGGGTCGCAAAGAGGCCTCTGGAGAGGGCTTCATGCCTTCTGGAAAGAGAAGCAGGGAGAGAGAATACAAATTCGCCTTGATATCTGGTCATAAATCCTGTTCATGAGTAATCTGCCGATAGTGGTAGTAGGCAGTCAAGATTTGTCCTGTGTGTCTCTTTGGCTCAAATGGTTTGAGTGAAGTGTCTGACTACATAATGGTATTTTGAGTTTTCGTATCCCGTATCGAAGGGGGAGTGGTGATGGTGGAAGGTGGAGCAGTGATGGTGGAAATGAGTGATCTGACCATGTGGACGACCATAATAATATTCGCGGCGACTATCCTCGCGGTTATTACTGGGGTGATCGACAGCTCTGTAGCGGCATTGATAGGCGTAGCCGCTATGGTTTGGACCGGTACTATGACCGAGGTGGATGCCTTCAACGCGGTTGACTGGAATGTCATGGCCATCCTTATCAGTATCTGGATAATTGCCGGTTACCTGGGGAAGACCGGCATTCCGGAGTGGCTGTCTGGAGAAGCGCTGCGGATATCGGGAGGGCACGGGGGGTTGCTGGTGATGATTCTCTCTATGCTGTCCGGGATTATCTCTTTAGTAGTGGACAATGTGGTCGTCATTCTGATGCTGGCACCCGTTGCCATCCCTATTGTCAGGCATTTGAAGATGCCGCTAACTCCCGTCATTCTGATGATCGGTTTCAGTTCAAACTTTATGGGTACCGCATTGTTGCTCGGAGACCTTCCTCCCCAGATGCTGCACAGTGTTTCGGGGGCCGAGTTTCTGGAGTTTATCTGGCAGGATGGCAGGCCTTCCTCCTTTCCAATACTTATGGTCACCTTCGTTATTACCCTGGCGGTGATGTATGTCTATGGGTTTCGGGGGACTTCGAAGCCAGATTCAACGGGTGGCGGGACCAGTGGCGCTGCGGAGCTGCCTTTCGATACCAATATTCCTGACCCCAAGTTTGCCGCGATTACTCTGTTCTGGTTTTTTGGTACCATCATTGCGATGGCGCTGCGGGAGTATCTGGGTATGAAACTTGGGTTTATCGCGTTGACAGGCGCCATGTTACTCATTTTGCATGTAGAATTGATGGGGCACCGCTTGAAGAAGCCTGATTTTGAAGAGGTGCTTCAGGAGCTGGATTGGCGTGCAGTGTTCTTCTATATCGGCTTGTTTGCGCTGGTAGGCGGTTTTGAGAAGACTCACCTGCTGAATGACCTGGCAAATGCCCTGGTACCGCTTTTTCAGGAAAACCTCATTGCAGGCGCCTCTCTGCTTTACTGGATAACCGTTCCGATCGTTGGCATCGTCGAGCACGATGCATACATCCTGACCTTTCTGTACATGATTCGTGACCTGGGTGCGCAGGGTATCGATCCCTGGCCACTCTGGTGGATGCTGGTCTGGTCAGGAACGCTGGGTAGTAACATGACCATCGCTGGTGCTCCTGCCTTGTATGTTGCCCTGAATATCTGCGAGCGGGAGGAAAAGCGTAAGATCACTATCCAGGAATTCTTAAAATGGAGTGTGCTCTTTACGATCACCTCGAGCATCGTGTGTTTCATATTCGGAATGCTCATCTGGGTGATTCCCAATGCTTAGCTCACAGGATGCATGGAAAAACTGTCTTCGTACCGGGTATCCGTATTCAGTACCGACTATTAAATTGAGAAAGACTCTGTCTGCTTGGGTGTCGTTGCCATCAGAGCCGGTCATCGCGGGGATTATTGAGGTTGAGGGCAAAGAGCAGATTGTTAAATTCATGGGAGAAGAAGGATGTACAAGAGAATATTGATTCCGCTTGACGGGTCCCCATTGTCGGAACAGGTGCTTCCCTACGCGCTGCACATTGCCGAGACTTTTAATGCAGAAGTAGCACTCGTCTGTGCGGTTGCTATGGATGATGCTCCGGATAGTGCTGTCTCCCAGATCTGCAGTGAGAGAGAGCAGTACCTGCGGGATATAGCAGATACCATAGCCGGAGGCTTGACGGTGCGCTGCGTCGCAGAACCGGGACACCCGGCCTCGGTCATTATCGAGAAGGCGGAAGAGCAGGAAGACACGCTGATTACCATGGCAACTCATGGTTACTCCGGTCTTCAGCGCTGGTTACTGGGGAGCGTAGCTCATAAAGTTGTACAGGCGTCTGATGCGCCGGTATTGCTGCTACCTGCTGGTGCGGAAGGTCCCGATGGTGGGCCGGTGCAGTTCAAACGGGTAATTATTCCATTGGATGGTTCGGTTCTGGCGGAGCTGATTCTTCCACATGTCGCTACGTTGTGTTCCGCATTCGATATGGAGATGATTCTGGTACGGGCTTACGTAACCAAATTTCCGGGTGCAACTGTCCGTATGCATGAGGTGGATGAGATCGTCCGAGAGGCTGCTGAGAGTTATATCAAGGAAAAGGCTGAAGAGTTGCAGGGTACCTGTCAGTCGAAAGTCTCCTATGAGCTGCTCCATGGTATTCCGGCCGAGCAGATTACGGATTTTGCACTGGCCACTCAAAACAGTCTCACGGCAATGAGCACCCATGGAAGAACGGGAGTGGGGCGCTGGGTACTGGGTAGTGTGACTGATGCAGTGATCCACTCATCTCATGAGCCCGTATTGGTGGTTCGTACGCCCCATACCGCCGACGACTGAAGTATCTATTCATTGCTGTAGCAGGGAATTGCAATGAGGAACCGGTAACCGATGAATGGCTGGTTACCGGTTCCGGCAGTCCAATAGGGAAAAAAGAAATGACGCCATCACCCATCAATGTGGTGCTTCTCCCGATCCCCTGTCCATAGTGTTGCGCCGAGCGATGATCAGGATCACGACAGGTTGATGCCTGTTCTTGGTCAATGGGTCCTGCAGTTTCGGGATAAATGGGTCCACCCAGTCACAGGTTGAGTCAGTCGATGTCATAAAAGCTTCACACAAGTTTGATATTAAGATCTCTTTACGATAACAAAACCACTATTCCTGTATGCACACCAACTAAACTGTATCCCACGATTTCAAACATTTTGATATTCGCAGGTGCCAGCAGGTCAGACATACAGCCGGTATCAAGCAGAGCCCACAGGTACCGAAATCGGTTCTGTTCTATATGAATCTGAAACTATATGAATAATCCAAGCACGTTAGGAATGCCCAGGCAGGGAGTTGTCAAGCTTATCCATAACCGCGTCGCGGGGCGGATACGTCTCGAAGTCAAAGGCCTTTACAGGTCGCCAAAATTGAAGCGGCGATTGGAGAAAGCACTGCTCCAGGTACATGGCGTTCGAGTAG
Organism: Gammaproteobacteria bacterium; assembly: GCA_024227135.1. GTDB lineage: Bacteria > Pseudomonadota > Gammaproteobacteria > Chromatiales > Chromatiaceae > JAHEHQ01. Next base: position 30,637 of record JAAELC010000338.1, on the reverse strand, counting down.
CAGAGGCCAATATTCGCACCGGGCGATTACTGGTGGTTTACGAAACGGCGGTGGAACCTGGGGAGATCATCGGCCATGTGGAGAATCAGTTTCCAGGGGCACGGCAGGTCACTGCACCGGTTTTCTTCGAGCCAGAGTTTCGTGGCTTTAAGTCTTCGAATGTACTTGATGGTATCAAGGCGACGTTGAGAGGCGTGACTTCCAGTTTTATACCTGTTTCCATGCCAGCACTTGGCATGACAGCCGGGGTTCCCGCCATGGCTGTTTCCGGCGCTGACAAAGAGCAGGAACTGCATCCCTGGCATACGATGAATCTTGAATCTCTGGTCTCCAGCCTGGAGGCATCTGAGAATAAAGGGTTAACGGTAGATGAGGCTGGTATACGTCTGCGCCGCTACGGGCCAAACAGTCTGACAGCAGCGGAGAAACGTTCAGATCTGGCGATATTCATTGATCAGTTCATCAATGCACCTGTGGGGTTGCTGGCGGCATCTGCGGTCATTTCCGTGGCCACCGGTGGCGCGGTGGATGCAGCTGTAATCATGGGTGTGGTGCTGATCAATTCGATTATCGGGTTCATAACGGAGCAGCAGGCCGAGAAGACCATCAGTTCGTTGACCCAGTCTGGTGTGAAAGCAGTAACCGTTTTACGCGACGGGGAGAGTACCGAATTTCCCGTGGAAATGATTGTACCCGGTGACGTGTTGCTCCTGGTGCCAGGTACTTACATCGCGGCAGATATCAGGTTACTGCGTTCCCATCGACTCAGCGTTGATGAGTCAGCGCTTACGGGTGAAAGCATGCCCGTAGCCAAAGATCACGAGTACACCGGTAAAGAAGATACCGCGTTGGGCGATCGGGTCAACATGGGCTACATGGGCACTCATGTGACCGGCGGCAGCGGGCGTGGTGTCGTGATTGCGACGGCAAAGGCCACCGAGCTTGGTCAGATACAGACCATGGTGGGTGAAGCGGAAGCACCCGAAACCCCGATGCAGAAGCAGCTGACCAAACTGGGTACCCAGATGGTGTACATCAGCAGCGGCGTTTGCGTGGTTGTCATGGGTATTGGTGTCCTGCGAGGATTTGGCTGGTTGGAGATGCTGAAATCAGCTGTCTCCCTGGCCGTAGCAGCAGTACCCGAAGGGCTTCCCGCCGTGGCAACGACAACGCTGGCCATGGGGATCGGGGAAATGCGCAAGAAAGATGTCGCGGTGCGGCATCTTGATGCAGTGGAGACCCTCGGCTCGGTCCAGGTCTTCTGCATGGATAAGACTGGCACATTGACCATGAATCGCATGGCAGTGATTTCAGTGCACAGCGGATCAGACCAGTATGATATCAGTGAGCAAAAGTTCCAGTGCAAGGAGGATGTTATCGATCCTCTGGACAAGGATGGTCTGGTACGTTTGATGCGAGTGGTCTCTCTGTGCAGTGAAGTAAAAATCATCGGAGCCTCGGAGCGACGTGAGCTGGAGGGTTCACCGACAGAGAATGCTTTAGTTGAAATGGCGCTCGATGCCGGGGTGGATGTGGTTGCGCTGCGATCAGAGCATCCCATTATTCGCACCCGCTATCGTGCTGAAGGTCGTCCTTACATGAGCACGCTGCACCCCTATAAAAAGGGTAAGCATCTCCTCGCTGTGAAAGGCAGTCCTGCAGAGGTGCTTACCATGTGCAACCATCAGGTTGTGGCAGGGGAAATTGTCCCTTTAACCAAGGAAGCACGCTCCCAGATTATTGCAATGAACGACCGCATGGCTGGAAGGGCCTTGCGGGTACTGGGTGCGGCTTACCGGGAACTGGATGAGGCGAAGATTCCTTCCAGAACCGGGCAGCTCATCTGGTTGGGGCTGGCGGGAATGGCCGATCCGATGCGGCCTGGTATGGATCAGCTGATTGCCAAGTATCATCAAGCAGGAATCGGCACGATAATGATTACCGGGGATCAAGCCGCCACAGCCCAGGCCATTGGCGAGCAGCTTGGTTTGAGCGGTAGTAAGCCGCTTCAGGTTCTTGAGTCCAGCAAGCTGGATGATATGGACCCGGAACTGCTGGCTGGTCTGGCCAAGAATGTGCATGTATTTGCCCGGGTAAGTCCCGCTCACAAGCTGAAGATCGTTCGTGCGCTGCAGGAGGCAGGGTACGTGGTTGCCATGACCGGTGACGGTATCAATGACGGGCCGGCCTTGAAAGCTTCAGACATTGGTGTAGCCATGGGGGCAAGTGGTACCAATGTCGCCAGGGAGGTATCGGATGTGGTGCTGGAGGACGATAATCTTCATACCATGGCGACCGCCGTAAGCCAGGGCAGAACGATCTACAGCAATATTCGCAAAATGATTCATTTTATGGTGTCCACCAACCTTACCGAGATCGAGGTGATGCTGATTGGTATCGCCGCGGGTTGGGGGCAGCCGATGAATCCAATGCAGCTGTTATGGATCAACCTGGTCACGGATATTTTTCCCGGACTGGCGCTCTCTATGGAGCCCGCTGAAGATGATGTCATGGATCGAGACCCTCGAGACCCTGAAGAAGCGATTATTGGGGGGCAGAGCTTGAAGCGGATGGTGTTCGAATCCGGCACCATCGGCCTGGGAGTCATGGGGGCCTACTATCTGGGAATGAAGCGTTACGGTATCGGTGCCGAGGCTACCACACTGGCATTCAACACGCTGACATTGAATGAGTTGGTTCATGCTATGAGTTCACGTTCCCATTACAGGAACGTGATCGGGGGGCAGAAGCTGCGGCCTAATCATGCGCTCACCGCTGCGGTACTGGGCATGGGGGCTTTGCAGGTCGTCGTCAGTGTGGTGCCGGGAGCCAGGCTGCTGCTGGGGACCACGGCGTTAGAGAAATTTGACTTGCTGGCCATTGCTGCTGGCGTGTTGGGTCCTCTGATTGTCAATGAATTTACAAAACCTACTGCACCCAGGCAGGAGCAGTCCGGGAAAGTGATAGATTCGGATGTATCGATGATCCAAAAGCAAAAAATCGAACAGGAGAGAGTAGCGTGAGCGACGATTTTATTTTTACGTCGGAATCCGTAACCAAGGGCCACCCCGACAAACTCTGTGATCAAGTGAGTGACGGAATCGTCGATCGCTTTCTCATGCAGGACCCGAATTCCAGTATTGTTGCGGAGTGTGCCGTATCAAGTGGTGTCATGTTTATTTCCGCGCACTTTGCCTCCATGGCAAAGTTGGATATACCAGAAGTTGCTCGAGGCGTTATCCGAGATATTGGATACTCGAAGGACGTGTTCGATGCGGATGCCTGTACCGTAATGACCAGTTTTATGGATCATACCGCTTCCGACTATCGACCATTGAATCTCAAAGAGATGGATGATTCGGATATAGATCGGGTGGTTGCAAAGCATCAGGTCACGGTTTTTGGTTATGCCTGTGATCAAACGCCGGCTCTTATGCCGCTGCCGATCTGGCACGCTAACTTACTGGTAAAAAAGCTGGACTCCCCCCAACTCCGGAAAACTTTGCCCTATCTGTTGCCGGATGGTAAATCCCAGGTTGGGATCGAGTACCAGAATCGGGAACCCAAGCGAGTACACAGCATCACTTTGGTGGCGAGTCAGACGGAAGAGTCAGCTGCAGACAGTGAACGGCTGAGGAAGGACCTGATTGAGCATCTGGTTGGCCCCGCATTCAAGAATGAGACGTTCCAGCCTGATGATATGACTCAAATATTCATTAATCCTGAAGGGCCATTGATTGGTGGTGGTCCGGCGGTGCACTCAGGCCTCACAGGGCGTAAGACAGGTATTGATACCTATGGTGAATTTGCAAGGCACAGTGGTGCGGGCTTGAGTGGAAAAGACCCCATGCGAATAGATCGGATTGGTGCTTATGCTGCCCGTTATGCTGCGAAAAATGTCGTTGCTGCCGGTCTGGCACGCAAATGCGAGGTAACTCTCAGCTATTCAATCGGGTCCGCGCGTCCGGTCAGCCTTCGGGTAAGGACATTCGATACCGGGGTGATTGACGATCAAAAACTCAGCGAACGACTAGTGGATATTTATGATTTTCGGGTTGCAGCCATTATTCGTGACCTGGAACTGCAGACCCGTCCCAGTGCGGAAACTGGTTTTTATCAGAAGCTTGCGGTCTACGGGCACATGGGCCGCGTGGATCTGAACGTTCCCTGGGAAGACACCACTAAAGCAGATGCATTGAAATAGTATTTAGTCGACCTGTTCTCCGACACTGACCGGACCCGCCGAGCACTTTTGTTGGCGGGTTTTTTTGGCGTCGCTTTCCCGGTTATCTGGACTCAGTTTATCGTTTCATCATATTACGCTTTTCGTTAGCAGGGCATGGCACACCTGTACTCTCATGGGGGATCGAGAGTTCAGGTGTGCCATGATTTATCCTGTCGTTTTCTAGCAACCCGGGTAACTACTCACCCCGCACGGGCAATCTGTTGCGGAAGACGTCGTAAACCCCTCCCTGTAGGCTTGTCTTTGGCATCCATGCCAAAGACACTTCTTCCACAGACCGCCCATGGGGGTATACTCTGGGGGTGAGCAGTTACCAACCCGAACAGTATAGAGAGTGAGATCGATTCGGCCAGTAGTCAGGCGATGGGGAGGGTAGGGGGTATCCCGGTATCATGGAGATACCGGGACAAAAAAACTTGTAACGAAGCCAAGTGGATTCAAATTTTGGATTTAAGATTGGGGGCGACATGCTCTACCCCACGAATCAGTACGCCACTCAGAATCGAGAATGCACCGGTTACAGCCGCTATTTTTGCCAGATCTTTTGCGGGTGGCATACGCAACTTAAAACCACCTTCTGATTTGGCCATACCCATGTTGTAGTGGATCAGTGCCTCCGCCATGAAAACACTGAAGGTGACGCCGGTGACTATGATATTGCCCATGATGATTTTCCCCTTTTTTGCAGTTTTGACCCTGTAAAATATAGCATATTCTGTACTTTAACGAACCTGATTTCGCGTATTGATTTCGCGAATATGGCTTTTTTTTCAGAGGTTTAATCTGTTGTTCCACCCGATGGCAACCGGCTGTGCGGCCTGTGGTCGAATATTCTGGGCAAGCCAGTGGATAAGATGGGATAATCCGGTTTTTCGGAAGTGAATAAAGTAATCGATCATGGCCAATATACATTTTAAGACCCCTCACAATCTGAGCCACGAAGATGCGAGATTGCGAGTAGAAGAAATAGCACAAGACCTCAAAGAGAAACTCGAGACCAACTACGCCTGGAAGGGGGATTCTCTGCTTTTTCGTCGTAAAGGAGCCTCGGGGTCCATCGACGTGAGCGGAGATTTCATCGAGTTCAACATAAAGCTTGGGATGATGTTGACTCCCTTGAAGGGCAAGATTGAGAGAACTATTCGTGATCGAATAGACGGTATGCTGCATACTGGCGGTGAAGGCAAGACAAGCTAGGGTCTGTTCTGAACAGCTGATCTATGCCTGGCTCCCGCGGTTTGCAGCACAACTTCAATGCCCGGCAGGTTGGTTGTTACCGTGACTCAAGTTGGAAGTGAGAGCTGTTCGTGGGTTGTCAGCGCTTTATCAACTTCGTACCGGTTTCGTCAAAAGTGTTTCTTCACTCAGTTTCAATCTTCCCGGGAGCTGTTTTGATGCGAGCACCAGTCCTTCGCCGGACGTGTCAAGTTCCCGGAAAGGTACTCCGCACAATCAAACCCAGACGATATAGGCCGGTCAGATCAATCCCACTTGCGGGTTTTTCACGTACCCATCTTTGCTGTTGGCCCGTACCCCAGGGTTTTCAATAATCCCATCGGTTGTGAGAACGGTATTCCCGGCGTAAAGTTGGCAGAATGCGGGCACGTCTCCTATAATGGCGAGTTCATCAGGCGATTGGGGCGGTGATCCATGGGCCAGGATAAACACAGAGGCTCGTGCCCCCCTGTGGTGCTGGCGCAGCGGATTAATCGATTGGGTAGTCGGCTCCGGGCCATTTGAATTCGCCTTGAGGCACCAGTCGGATTGAGCGTGGAGTTGGTTCTGCGTGAGTTCGGTTTATTCTTGAGATGCGGTAACCTGGTATGTTGGGGGTTGACTATGGTAAATGGCGGCAAGTACATGAAGAACGTTGGCATAGGACTCGGTGTGATCATGCTGGTGCCGGTGGTGGTGTCCGCATTCGCGCCAGTGCTGCGGCCACTGGCACGTTCCATGGTCAAGGCTGGCGTGAGGGCCTATGAGCGCAGTCGGGAATCCGTCGAGGAGATGGGCGAATCTTTTGAGGATATCGTGGCGGAAGTTCATGAGGAAATGATAGAAGCCAATGACAGCGATGCGCTGATGAGTGCCATGGAGAAAGAGGCCATGAGTACTGAGGAGCGGGTGGCAGGTACACGATGACACCCAGAGCTCAGATTGTTCATCAGGTCACCGGTCGTGTCCGAATGGTTGTCAAATCAAGACGCCGGAACGAGGAGTATTTCGAGTCCGTCAGAGAACAGTTATCTGCTCTCGAGGGGGTGGAAGGCGTTAAGGTGAACCAGGTTACCGGCAGTGTCACCGTTTCCCATCCCGACACGCCATATTCCGAAATAGTCACGGGTTTGGGTTCGACGGGATTGTTTGAGATCGGCGGGACTGAAGAGGAAGCTGTAAATCTGCTTACACCGTTTCGGGCGAAGGTCGGCCGGATTGACCATGCAATAGCCAGAGGAACCTGGGGTGTACTCAATTTGCGTACATTGACACTGGCGGGTGCAGTGGGGTTTTCAATTCGTCAATACAAACGCGGAAAAATTCTGGGTCCTGCAGTGATGATGGTTTGGACCGCTGCGGACATGCTGGTACACCTGGTTCCAGACAAAACAACGGAAGATTAGGGACGACCTGACCAGGTATCAATTCATCAGTCCCCAGTCAGTGGCAGTTGCTGTTGATCAAGCCAATAGCGAACAGGGCTACACCTGAAGTGACCATCTGGCCAGAATTTTCCTGGCGCAGAAAACAGTTTGCCCTTGGGGAGTTTTGTTTCGCGGCCCTCATCGGGTTGTCGTATGATTTTTTTCGGGCTCGTGCTTGGTATTCAGTTTTTTCTTTTTTCGTATCTGGGCCAGCTCATCTCGAAGCGGTTCTATTCGCCCAATGGTGCGCCCGAGACGATAGCCCACCACGAATATCACCGCTCCCAAAATCAGTCTGGTTACCATGAAAAACTCTCCGCATCCCGAAGCTGTCGATTCCATGCCGTCTGGGATTTGATCCGCTTCCCCTGGCATGATGTACTGGCCGGCTTTTGCGAATCATTCTTCTTTATCACGATTGTATGGGTACTCCGGCACGGTCAAAATGAACAAACATATCTACTCACCCCCCACGGGCGATCTGCTCCGGAAGACGTAGTAAATACCTCCCTGCCAAAGACACTTCCTCCACAGTCCACCTATGAGGGGAATCTCCGGGGGTGAGCAGTTACGAAAAAACATGATCTGATATCCTGTCCGGGCGGCTACTACCAATTATAGTTGGTAACTGATTATAGTTGGTAACTGAGCCTTAGGGCTCGCTTCAAAATAACTTCACATTTATGACCGCCGATCCATCCCGTCTGCCTGTGTTGTTCGTCGCTTGAATAGTTCACTATTCGCGTTCCTCACGTCTTGACAGCCGGCTGCCTCGACGCTCAGAAATGTGAACTTGTTTCTGCGCGAGCCCTTAGCAGTTGTTTCCGGAAGGTTTTCTGGCTGAATTTGGCGGCTATGAGTAGTTTGTATTCAATATAATTGATATCCTGGTGATTATTAATCAGGATGATGGGTAAGATATTGATCCTTTATGGCTGACCTCATACAGATTGTCGACGACGAACAGGATCTGGTGGATACGCTCACCTATAACCTGCAGCGGAACGGCTACCGAACCAGCGCCGCATTGACCGGGTCGGATGCGCTTCGACAGCTGGAAAGCGGCCCCAGGCCGGATCTCATTCTACTTGACCTCATGTTGCCCGACCTGCCGGGCATGGAAATCTGCCAGATTATTCGCGGCGATCCGAAACTCCAGGATTTGCCGATCTTGATGTTGACGGCAAGGGGGGAAGAGAGCGATCGTATCAACGGCCTGGAAGCGGGGGCCGACGACTATATTGTCAAGCCTTTCAGTATTCGGGAATTGATACTTCGAATACAGGTTGTGCTTCGCCGCTGTCCCCCCGGACAATCGGAATCACGTCAGATTGAATTCGGTTGTATGGTCGTCGATCTCGATGCTTACGAAGTTACGGTGAATGACAAGCCTGTTAATTTGTCGGCACTGGAGTTTCGGTTGCTTACCAATTTTCTGGATAACAAAGGTCGTGCCCAATCACGCAGTGCCCTCCTGGAAAAGGTGTGGGACATCCATGCTGATGTTCAGACGCGTACCGTTGATGTCCACGTCAAGCGTCTCCGGGACAAGTTGATGGAGGCTGGTGAGTATATTCATACGGTTCGTGGTTTCGGTTATCGATTCAGAAAGAAACCAGATGAGGCCGCGAATTGAAACTTGGCGTCAGAGCGAAACTCTTCGCCTTCTCGCTTTTTCTAATACTCGTCGTTGGATTGCTGGCAGGCTCTTTTCTTGAGCACCAGCGGCGCACGTCTATAGAAAACCGTGTTGAGTCGGAGTTGTTGACCGTTGCCCGCATGGCTCGGGAGATGATCACAGATCTCGATGTCAGGAGTGTCGAGACCATAGACAGCCTGTCGGATCGCCTGGGTGCTGCCAGCGACAGCCGTATTACAGTCGTGGATTCAAATGGCTGGGTGATCGGTGACTCCGAGTTATCCATCGATGAAATTCCAGAAGTCGAGAATCACGGCAAACGTCCAGAGATACTGGCCGCGTTTCAATCCGGGCTGGGTGTGAATCGCCGGCACAGTGCAACGGTAGATTCAGATCTTCTGTATGTGGCATTACCTTATGGAATCCCCAGTCCGGCTGGTGTTGTGCGCGCCTCGGTATTACTGGCGGATGTGGATAAGGCCATCACAGAACTGCGATGGAGTCTTTTTATCGCCGGTGTTTTGGGTCTTTTAGGTGCAACGCTACTCTCTGGTCTTGCTGCACACATAATGACCAGGACGCTACGCAGCCTGATCAATCATGCGAAAAAGGTCTCGGAATACTCTATGGGAGCTTTCGTCGTTGGTCGGGATGAAATTCAAAGTCTGGCGGGTTCCTTCAACCGTCTTTCCGAGGAGTTGCAGGCGCAGGTGGAGATCATGGCCTGGGAGAGGGACAGGTCCAAGGCGATACTGGATTGCATGAGTGAAGCGCTTTTTGCACTCGATGAGCAGAAACGCATCATGCAGGTCAATCCTGCCGCAATGGATTTGTTCAGTCTGGATCAGCCGCCTCTGGGGCAATTGTTGCCGGAGGTCAGTGGTGAGTCGCAGCTCGGAATACTGGTTGAAGGGGCTTCACCAGGCCGGGTGGTTTCCACCGAATTTTGTATGGAAGGATCAGGGCGGCGGTGTGTGCTGGCCAGGGTGGCATCACCCCGTTCCGGGAGCGGTTGTGTCGTCGTTATGCATGACATCACCGAGATTCGCATGATGGAGCAGTTCCAGCGGGAATTCGTCGCAAATGCGTCCCATGAGCTGCGGACACCTGTCAGCGTTATCCGGGCCAATACGGAGACTCTACTGGATGGTGCAATTCACGACAGCGCCATGAGTTTAAAATTGCTCAATGCGTTGGACAGAAACGCCCAGAGACTCGTGCACCTGGTGTCAGATCTGCTGGATCTGGCGCGACTTGATGCCAAGCAGCGAGAGATTAAGCAGGAGTCCCTTTCCGTAGAAGAGGTGGTGATGCATATCGTTGATATTCTGCAACCACTGGCCAATAAAAAGGGTCAGGCTATAGACCTGGCGCTTCATGAAGGCACCCGAGTACGTGGGGATCTTCAGGCTTTGGAACAGACACTGCTGAATTTGCTGGATAATGCGATTAAATATGCCCCCGACAATGGCAAGATTCGAATTTCCAGTCGATTAGCCGGGAGCCGAGTTCAGATACGCGTCTACGACAATGGGCCGGGAATCCCTGAGCAGCATCGGCCGTTCCTGTTTCAACGCTTCTATCGGATTGATCCCGGGCGCTCCAGGGATGTGGGGGGAACAGGTCTGGGGCTGTCGATCGTCAAGAACCTGGTGGAAGCCATGGGTGGAGTTGTCGGAATGGAACCGGCGTTGCCTACCGGTTCCATTTTCTGGTTCGCGCTCCCTAAATACAGAGGCTGATTTCAGGCTGTTCCGGTGAGTTGGGCAATCCCGGCATGGTGAATCGGCTCGCCTTTGATTCTGGCCCGGTATCGGGTTCGTATCGGGTTGTGTTGTGGTTTTTCGGCAGCCTGTTGCTCATTGAGCAGTTCGAGTTTGAGAACAGGGATATTTGTCTTTTTAGCAACGGCGTCTGGAATCGAAGTACCATCCAGCAATCGCCTCAATCCGTTTCGTCTGCTGCTGCTCATCACGATGAGGGTGGCTCCTGCTTGTTCCGCCACTTCTGCGATTCTCTGTGCGGGTTGCCCGACGACGATTCTCAGGCGTGCGGAAACCAGTGATGTGAGATGGGGTGATTGACGTTGTGCCTTCTCCAGAATACGCCTGCAGATTTTTTCAGCAATCATATCCATTGGCAGCGGGCGATCACCGGATTCCAGGCTTCGGTAAAGACCGGGATTATCTGCTGGTTCGTGCACAGCATGGACCACAGCCAGGCTTCGATTCTGGTTTTCGCAGAGCTCGGCGGCATAAGCCAGGTTATTGTCGTTGATCGACGACACGTCCAATGGCACCAGAATGGTACCGTTCGATAATGGATTGTTGTCGCTGCTCATATTATCACCTCGAGTTTGCTCCGATTTACCGGGTTAAGGGCTCGCTTCAAAATAACTTCGCATTTATGACCGCCGATCCATCCCGTCTGCCTGCGTTGTTCGTCGCTTGAATAGTTCACTATTCGCGTTCCTCTCGCCTTGGCTGCCGGGCGCCTAGACGCTCAGAAATGTGAACTTATCTTTGCGCGAGCCCTAAGCGCGCTGTATGCGAACCACCGCATTCTACGTGTGAACATCAAATGGGGCCTTCCCTAGGAGCCTGTCCGAGAATAGCGATCGTAGCGAGGGCAAGACTGGTTGAGTCAGATTTTTCGATCATTTGAGGCGAATAGTGGGCCTATCAAACGAAAATGATCGGGAAATCTGGCCAATCAGGCTGGTCCGCAGTAGATCAGTCTATTCTCGGACAGGTTCCTAGCTATGCTCTTCCTGAATTCTTCTGGCTGTGCGAATGGCTAATTACTTCACTGTGTAGGTTAAAGGTTAGTTGGTACCTGTTTCATTCTGATGACGGCAGCGTTACCGCTGTGTAACATTTTTCATTCTCTGTGGTCGTGGCCAATCGGGTTTTCAGCAGATATAAAACTCCTTCTATTTACCCCTGGCACTGGGTTTTCGTTCATTCAAGGGGGAGCTTTGAATTCAGGGTGGTGTCCTTTGGTTTCCCTATCTCAGGCGCGCCTGATAGCATGTCTAGAGAAGCTCTGGATCGATTCTAGGCCTTTCTTAACGGGGAGGATTCTTGAGATCGACTCGCTTCCTGGTGAGCTCGGTACTCTTCTAGTCTGAGCCATCATCTGCTCGAAGAGCGCGGGTTGAACGGTCTTGAAAGCGATGCCGAGTCCACCTCGCTGGTGTCTCACTACGAGTCCAGGCAATTGCCATTGAACGTTATCGCTGTCAAATTCCATGCCCACCAGTATGCCGTTGGGTACTGTCAGGGAAGATGTCTGTAAACAAACGCCATCAGCCGAGATGTTGCGTATGCGGGCACTGAAGCATCGGCCACGATGCTGGATATGAGCCTGGAGGCTGCAATCCAGACGCTCTTTGTGTCGTCTTTCAATACTCATGTTTCGACTTCTCCTGAAGCCCATGGTGATAATCGCCGACGGTAGCATCCAGCCTATCGAATAATAATGACAATTTTATGAAGGTTTTATTTCAGAAAGGGGATATCCCATGGAATACGGGCAGGTTGTTTCGACTGAGCTCCCACGATTCCATGGACTGTGTTGCAGCCCCTGGCACGGGGCAGTCATTCATTGCCGGAGCGATGAACTCCGCCATCGGGGCTGGTTAAGCCATCGAGTCGATCATCATTCAGATTGCTGTGGTGCTGGATCGACCTCAGGGCGGTGAGAAAGGACTGTTCCGGGTTGCTCGTCTTTCAGCCCGGGCTGCCTGGCCCATCTCCGAGTTTCAGTTACCAGCATCATGAAACTGAAACTGAACACCGCTGGAAGTTCAGGCAGTCTTGGTCAATCCGCCACCTTTACTTCGATAGTATTGACAGCAATTGGCGTAGCGCCTGACCACGGTGGCTCAACCGGTTCTTCTGATCCGAGGGGAGTTGGGCTGAAGTGCAACCCTGTTCGGCCAGCAGGAACAGAGGGTCGTACCCGAATCCTCTGTCTCCTCGGGGTTTAGTGAGTAAGCTTCCTTCCCAGGTTCCCTGGCAGATCACCGGTGTCGGGTCCTTTTCATGGCGCATGAAGACCATGACGCACTGAAATCGTGCGCTTCGTTCTTCCCGGGGTACGGACCGCATCAATTTCAGAAGATGCTGATTGTTATCCTCATCACTTGAGCCGGGGCCGGCAAAACGTGCCGAATAGATACCCGGGTCTCCCTTCAAGGCATCGACCTCGATACCGGAGTCATCCGCGATCGCAGGCAGGCCGGAGTGAAGTGCCGCATTGCGGGCTTTGATAATGGCATTTTCGACAAATGTGAGCCCTGTTTCCTCGACTTCGGGTACTTCAAACTCCCTCTGGGGGATGACCCTGATCTCTTTATTTGTTAGTAATTGATTGATTTCTCTGACTTTACCTGCGTTGTTGCTGGCTAGAACGATACGTTCACTTTGATGATTCAAGGACATGAGTTATACGACCGAGATTGGGTTGAAGAATGGACTGCCCGGGAATTCTAACGGATTACAGGGGAAAATGGATGGTCAGGTTCAGGGCGGATGGTTGGAGGCTGGCTGCTTGGTCACCGGGGTGTTCCCCGAAATAGCCCTCTACCTATGCACTGTAGCTTGAAAAAATTCCTGAATCCCTAAATCTCCCAAGTCCGTGTACAATCTACTCCCTTTTATGGCTCGTTGGCGGAATCTGGATGCTTGAAGTTATCGATCTGGAGTGTGTGAGAGGCGATCGCCGTCTGTTCACCGGGCTTTCTTTCGAGCTGAATCCGGGGGAACTGCTGCATCTGCACGGTCATAATGGTAGCGGCAAGACAACGCTGATGCGTGCCGTCTGCGGTCTGATCTACCCGACGGCGGGTAAAGTGCTGTGGAAGGGCGAGGAGAGCCGCAGACTCGGTGATGACTTCAATCGGGATCTGGTTTACGTCGGTCACAAGAACGGCATCAAGGACGACCTCAACGGCTCTGAGAACCTGCGGATTGCCAGTGTTCTCGACGGAGTTCCCATCAGCGAGCAGCAAGCCTGGGAGGCGCTGGCAAAACTGGGCTTGCGGGGGCATGAAGACCTGCCCACCCGGGTCCTGTCCCAGGGACAGAAACGCCGGGTATCCCTGGCGAGACTGCTGGTGCACAGGGCGCCGCTGTGGATTCTGGATGAGCCGTTCACTGCGCTGGACAGCGCGGCAGTGGAACTTCTGCAATCGGTCATCCGGGAACATGTCGAGCGGGGCGGTATGGTGATACTCACGACACACCAGGAGGTGAGCCTGACCCGGGGGCACGAGCGACAGCTGCGGCTGGGCTGGAAGGAGGATGGGGATGTTTGAATCCTTTCTGGTCGTGGTCAGGAGGGACCTGACACTGGCCATGCGGCGTCGCTCCGATGTCTTTTCAACCCTGTTCTTTTTTGTGATCGTAGTGAGTCTGTTCCCCCTGGGTATAGGGCCTGAGTTAAACACCCTGCGGCTTATTGCCCCGGGGGTTGTCTGGGTTGCAGCGTTACTCGCCTCCATGCTCGCGCTGGAGCGTCTGTTTGCCACCGATTTCGATGACGGTACGCTGGAGCAGATGTTGCTGGCACCTCAGCCCATGTTCATCATGGTGCTGGCAAAAGTGACCGCCCATTGGCTGGTGACCGGCGTGCCCCTGGTTTTGATGGCTCCACTGCTTGGCCTGCAATATGATCTCAACACCGAGGCTCTTGGGGTCTTGCTGGTCTCGTTGCTGCTGGGAACCCCCGCCCTGAGCCTGATCGGTGCCATTGGTGCTGCATTGACGATCGGATTGCGGGGAGGAGGGGTGCTGGTTTCCCTGCTGGTACTGCCCCTGTGCATCCCGGTACTGATTTTTGGTGCTGGGGCGGTGGAAGCGAATATTTCGGGACTGGGAGAGCAGGGTCATCTCAGCATGATGGGTGCGATTCTGGTGATTTCGTTGTTGCTGGCACCCCTTGCCACCACCGCAGCGCTCAGGGTATCCGCCGAGTAGCAGGCGTAAAAGTATGGTGAAAACAGATGTATACCAGTACCAGGAACCATTTGACAGAAACAGAATCGAAAAGGGAGTCACAACCTTTTTTTCGGATGCACAGTGCAACCGGATCAATAAGTATTGAAAATTCCAGGCCCGTGGACTTGATTAATTACGATCTCCGTGTACTCTGCGTCTCTCCCACTCACCTTGTTACGGTTATAAGACAGCCGTTCGGCAGCAGCGAGTCATGAGTTCTCGACTGATCAACTGGTTTAAATTTTCTTCTCCCGCCACTTTTTACCCGCTGGCGGGGAAACTAATCCCCTGGTTCACGGGGATCGCAGTTGTATTGATTGCGATCGGCCTGTACATGAGTTTTTTCGTAGCTCCCACGGACTACAAACAGGGTGAGGGTTATCGCATCATTTTTGTGCACGTGCCCACGGCATGGATGTCGATGTTTATCTACCTGGTGATGGCCCTGTGGTCCGGCCTTGGCCTGGTTTTTAACACCCGTATTTCCGCCATGATGGCCAATGCACTGGCTCCCACCGGTGCCATGTTCACTTTTCTGGCCCTATGGACAGGGGCTTTCTGGGGAAAACCCATGTGGGGCGCCTGGTGGGTGTGGGACGCTCGACTAACCTCGGAACTGATACTGCTTTTCCTGTATATCGGTTTTATGGCGTTGCAGGGTGCTATCGAGGACACCCGTCGCGCCGATCGGGCTGGCGCTATCCTGGCCCTGGTCGGTGTGGTGAATATTCCAATCATCTACTACTCCGTTACCTGGTGGAACACCCTGCACCAGGGGGCTTCTGTAAGCGTGTCCAAAGGTTCCAGCATGGGGGAGACGATGCTGGTGACTATGTTGATCATGGTGCTTGGTTTCTGGTCTTACGCCATTGCAGTGTCTCTGGCGCGGGTCAGGTCACTGATTCTGGAAAGAGAACGGGATTCCACCTGGGTGAGCGAATTGTCGGAGGTGCGCCGGTGACAATGGCAGAGTTTTTCGATATGGGAGGGTATGCCCTCTACGTCTGGGGTTCGTTCGGAATGACTGCACTGTTCATGATTGTCGAGCCTATCCTGGTAGGTAGCCGCAGGCGCAGCGTGTTGCAGCGAATTTCACGTATCGTTCGTATGAAAACCGAGGTTGCCAAATGAAAGCCAGACATAAACGGTTGGGATTTCTGGTGGTTGGGCTGGTCGGGCTCGGGCTTGCCTCCTGGCTGGTACTGAACGCACTGGACAGTAATCTTTCCTACTTTTTCTCGCCTACCGAGGTAAGCCAGAACAAAGCGCCGGATGACCATGTTTTTCGGCTTGGCGGACTGGTGGAGAATGGCAGCGTGGAGCGGGGTCAGGAGCTGACGGTACGTTTCGTGGTGACCGATAATGCCAACAGGGTCAAGGTGGCCTACACCGGTATTCTTCCCGACTTGTTCCAGGAAGGTCAGGGAGTGATTGCCCAGGGGCGCCTGGGTTCGGACGGGGTTTTCGTCGCTGAAGAAGTGCTGGCCAAGCATGACGAGAACTACATGCCACCGGAAGTGGCTGATGCATTGGGCAAAGCACACGCCGAAGGTGTGGCGGGGATGAACAGGCAATGATTCCGGAGATTGGTCAAGTTGCGCTGATTCTGGCCCTCGTCATGGCGTTGGCCCAGGCGTTTTTTCCTGTGGTGGGTGCCCACAAAGGTATCAGATCCTGGGTGGCGATGGCGCGTCCCACCGCACGGGCACAGCTGATTTTTATCCTCGTCGCTTACGGATGCCTGACCTTCGCGTTCATCGATCATGATTTCTCGGTGCGCTACGTCGCCACCAACTCCAATACCGCACTGCCTCTCATCTACCTGATTTCCGGTGTCTGGGGTGCCCACGAGGGCTCCTTGTTGCTCTGGGCGCTGACGCTTGCGCTGTGGACTGGTGCTGTAACCCTGTTCAGCCGCAGCGTGCCTGATTTGATGCTGGCGCGGGTGGTCGGTGTAATGGGTATGGTGAGTGTGGGTTTTCTGCTCTTCATGCTGTTGACTTCCAACCCCTTTGACCGGCTGCCCAACCCTCCGATGGAAGGGCGTGATCTCAATCCCCTGCTTCAGGATCCGGGACTGGCCATTCATCCTCCGATGCTCTACATGGGCTACGTGGGATTCTCCGTTGCTTTTGCCTTTGCGATCGCCGCCATGCTGGGTGGCCGTCTGGATGCCGCCTGGGCACGCTGGTCGCGGCCCTGGACCAATGTTGCATGGGTATTTCTCACATTGGGTATTGCCCTGGGCAGCTGGTGGGCTTATTACGAACTGGGCTGGGGTGGCTGGTGGTTCTGGGACCCGGTGGAAAACGCCTCTTTCATGCCCTGGCTGGTGGGAACTGCGCTCATGCACTCCCTTGCAGTCACTGAGAAGCGGGGTGCCTTCAAAGCCTGGACCGTGCTGCTGGCGATTTTTGCCTTTTCCTTGAGTCTGCTGGGCACGTTCCTGGTGCGGTCCGGAGTGTTGACCTCGGTTCATGCTTTCGCAACCGATCCTGAACGGGGTGTCTTCATCCTGCTGTTTCTGTGTGTGGCGATTGGCGGGTCCCTGCTGCTCTATTCCTGGCGGGCCTCGCAAATTCGCAGTACTGTGCAATTCAAGCTGGTTTCCCGGGATACCGGACTGCTGCTCAATAACGTATTTCTGGTGGTCGCAGCGAGCAGTGTTCTGCTCGGAACGCTCTATCCGCTGATCCTGGATGCATTGGGCGTGGGGAAAATTTCAGTGGGGCCGCCTTACTTCAACAGCGTCTTCATACCCATTACAGTCCCATTGGCGTTGCTCATGGGAGTGGGGGCAATGACCCGTTGGAAAGAGGACAGCCCCCGTCGCTTGATCGCAAAGCTCTGGATCCCCCTGGTTTTCAGTATCGCAGCGGGCCTGGCGCTACCGGCCTGGCTGGCGCCCAGCTTCAGCTGGTCGGCTGCCATGGGATTGGTATTGGCGATCTGGGTGGTCCTCACTACGCTCTTGTGGCTGGTGGATCGGGCTGGTGGGCGGCGCAGTTTTGTACAAGGGCTGATAACGCTTCCCCGGGGTGGGTGGGGAATGGTTTTCGGGCATCTCGGGATCGCCATTTTTATCGTCGGTGTGGCGCTGACATCCATCTACAGCACCGAAAAGGATCTCCGGCTTGAGCCAGGGCAGACCTATCCTCTGGGCGGGTACGATTTCCTGTTCAAGGGCGCTGACACGTTTAGCGGACCCAACTATACCGGGTCCCGGGGGGTAGTCGAGATCACCCAGGGGGGTGAGACGGTGAGCACGCTCTACCCGGAAAAGCGAAACTATCGCAGCGGTATGCCGATGACGGAAGCCGGAATCGATGCCGGTCTGACCCGGGACCTGTTCGTGGCACTGGGTGAGCCCCTCGGGGATAAAGGAGCGTGGAGCGTGAGAATTTACCACAAACCCTTTATCCGCTGGATCTGGCTGGGTGCCATTTTTATGGGTCTGGGTGGGCTGCTGGCGGCCAGCGATCGGCGCTACTTCCGGCTGGCTCGCAAGGCACAGGCAATCCCCGGAAACAGTTCACCGGCGGGGGCAGCATGAAGGCGCGGTATCTGATACCCCTCGGGATCTTTATCCTGCTGGCGGTGTTTCTCGGGATCGGCCTGACCCTGAATCCGAGGGAGGTTCCCTCGGTGCTTATCGACAAACCGGCCCCCCGGTTCACCTTGCCGGATTTGATGGATCCTGAGCGGAAGGTCAGTTCTGCCAGCTATTCCGGGGAGGTCTGGCTGCTCAACGTGTGGGGGACCTGGTGTCCCGAATGCTGGAAGGAGCACAGTTTTCTCATGCACCTCGCTCATAACGAGGGCCTCAAAATTGTCGGTATCGATTGGCGGGACGACCGGGCTGAGGCCATAAAAATGTTGCGGGAACAGGGGAATCCATTCGTAGCGGTCGGTTTTGATCCCGACAGTTCGGCAATTATGGACTGGGGAGTTTATGGGGCGCCTGAGACTTTTCTGATCGACAAGGCAGGCAACATCCGTTGGAAACACACGGGGGCGCTGACCCCAATCCTATGGCAGGAGCAGCTGCAACCCCTGGTGATGCAGTTGAAGGGGCAATAATGAAACGACTGTTGCTGTTTTTCCTGCTGATGGCAATGATGCTCCCTGCGGTAGCCCGGGTGGAGGCCTATCACTTCGATGATCCGGCCATGGAAGCCCGCTATAAGCAGCTTATCGATGAATTGCGGTGCCTGGTCTGCCAGAATCAAAACCTGGCGGACTCCAATGCCGAACTGGCTCAGGATATGCGGCGTTTGACCTACGAGATGGTCAGCAAAGGCGAGAGCAACGAAGCGGTCATCGCGTTCATGGTGCAGCGTTACGGCGATTTCGTACTGTACCGCCCACCTTTCAGGACCTCCACTGCGCTGCTGTGGATTGGGCCATTTATTATACTCGCCGTCGGCGTGCTGGTTCTGGTGGCATTCATCCGCAAGCGCGGTAAAGAACGGATGCCTGCAATGGGTTCCCAGGATCAAGAGCGCGTCCGACGCCTCCTCGAAGATAAAGAAACATGATGATGTTCTGGATGATTACGGCGGCCCTGGTGCTGGCCGCTTTGGCCATGCTTGCTCCTGCCCTGCTGCGTTCCCGTTTCTCGGATGACCTGGATCGTGACCGGCAGAATGTGGTCATCGCCCGGGAGCGTCTGGCAGAATTTGAGGAAGAACGACGACTGGGCAATCTGACCGAGGCTCAATTCGAGCAGTCGAAAACCGAGTTGGAGCAGTCGTTGGTGCTGGATCTGGGGGATGGGGATGTCAAGTCTTCAGGAGGGGAGACTGTCGCACTGAATCGGTGGACGGTGGCCGCGTTGCTGGTGCTGGTTCCGGCGCTTACCCTGGGATTGTACAATCATCTGGGATCACCAGAACTGACCAGACCATTGGATGAAAGGATGGCCAGTGCCGGAGAATCACATCAAGATGGTTCGATGCCTCCGGTGGAACAGATGATGGCCACCCTGGTGGAGCGGCTGAAAGAGAATCCCGGAGACAGTGAAGGCTGGTACCTGCTGGGTCGCAGCTACATGGCACTCAAAGAGTATGGGAAAGCAGCAGGGGCATTCGAAAAACTCAATCAGCTGGTGGGTGATGAACCGGTAGTACTGCTCTCCTGGGCAGACGCACAGGCGATGGCTCAATCGGGTGATTTGTCGGGAAAGCCTGCGGAGCTGATTCGTAAGGCGGTAGTATTGCTTCCCGACGATACCACTGCTCTCTGGCTTGCCGGAATGGTAGAGGATCAGGCCGAAAACTATGAACTGGCCATCGGTTACTGGGAGAAGCTTGAGCCGATGATTCAGGACGATCCCCAGTCTAAAGAGCGTGTTGCAAACTTGCTTGAGTCAGCCAGAAGGAAAGCGGATCTCGAAGTGGGGATATCTCCCCAACCAGATACCACCTCCCAGATCGACGCTGCTTCTCAAGGGGATTCAGCAACCGCCTCCGGTATAGTGGTTCGTGTGGATCTTGCTCCTGAATTCAAAGGTAAAGTGGGCCCGGAAGAGAGTTTGTTCATCTACGCCAAAGCCCTGAGTGGCCCGAAAATGCCTTTGGCGGCCGTACGCCGAACTGTTAAGGAGTTGCCCGTGGAGCTGACCCTGGACGATTCTAGTGCCATGATTCCGGCCATGAAACTGTCAGGTTTCGATCAGGTCGTTGTGGGCGCCCGGGTATCCCGTTCCGGAGAGGCTGTTCCCGGCAGCGGTGATTTGACCGGGGAGGTCGCTCCGGTAACGGTGCTTTCCGGCGACGTAGTGGAAGTGTTGATCGATACCCTGGTGCCCTGATCAGGATACGCAGGCTGACTGAGCGGCCGGCGCAGTTTGTTGCGTTCTTTCGGATGATGGCAGGTGCTTTGCCCCTGGCAACGCTGGCCCCGGTGCCCAGACGAATCGTCTCCCCGTTATCTCCTGTTCGACTGCCCCTCCACCCGGAGGGTGTTCCGGCATTCTCTCATGGTAAGACCTCTGTGCAGCTGGTTTGATGCTGCTCCCCCGGCACGGTTGTCCTTGTCAGCTGTCGGGTATAATGACTGCCAGTCTCAGGCCAACCACGTTTTTCTAATTGATACCTAAAGATTCAGTCCGCGATGCCGCTAGGAAAAATATTCGGATAATGAGCACCGAGACTATAGAGTACAAATCCTGTTAAAGGGGGGTGGTCAACTAACGCCTCCAATCACTACATATTGGGTTGTAGCCAATCACATCAGATATGCCTGATGCTACATGCTGTAGCGAGAGGTGCTAAGTGACTACCCCCTTTCCTGTTAAACCAGGACTGGGGGCCATGCTGTGGGGATGTTTGGTAGCCCCCTCATCGAGAGGAAATTTTTGATGACAACTGTCTGGGAGAGGGTAACGGGAAACGCCAAGCTGATTTCCCTGCCGGCGGTCTATCTGCGTTTGAGAGAGGTATTGGATCAACCCGAATTCACCCTCGCGGAAGTCGCAGAGGTGATCAGCAAGGATCCGGCCCTTTCAACACGTATATTACGTCTGGTCAATAGTCCATTCTTTGGTTTTGCTTCTAAGATTGACAGCGTATTCCGGGCGATCAATCTGCTTGGGACTCATCAGGTTCATGATCTGGCACTGGCGACCTCAGTGACCTATTCGTTTGCCGGTATGTCCAACAAAGTCATGGATATGTCCCTGTTCTGGCATCGTAGCGTGGCCTGTGGTCTGGCCGCGAGAAAGCTGGCAAAAATTTGCAATGTGCTGGATAGCGAACGTTTATTCGTATCCGGGTTGTTGAAGGATATTGGTCATTTGATCATGTATCAGAGTATTCCGGATCTCGCCCAGCAGGCGATGTTGCAGGCCGAAGAAGGGAGGCAGCCTCTTCACTTGGTGGAGCGCGAGTTAATAGGAATCGACTACGCGCGGGTCGGTGGTGTTCTTATGCGCCAGTGGCGACTGCCTGAAAGCCTGCGTGAATCCACTGAGTTTCATGTCGAACCCGGTCGATCCCAGAACTATCCCCTGGTTACCGCCCTGGTACATATTGCCGCGCTGATGACGGAAACACTGGATACTCCGGAAGAGTTCGGAGCCGCTAGATTGCAACCCCAGACCGGTACCCTTGAGTTAACCGGTCTGAATATGGAGCAGTGTCAGCAGGTGAAAGTCGAAGTGGAAAGTGAAGTCAGTGGTGTATTGCATACCATTCTGCCTTCTGCCCAGCGGGCTAATGGCTGAAGGGCGGTTTCTATAAGTCCGGCGAAGGGAGCAATGGGACCTCATCGATGACGGTTAACCCCAGGGATTTCTAAAACGCCTGCTGCAACCGACCACTGGCTGTTTCCGGTCCGGTAGCCTCCGTGGTTCGCCGGTTCGGCATGTGCTCCTCTTCGACACCTGCGAACCGACAGTGGCATACAGGCCGATCAGTACTTCATTGCGTGCTGCTGGCATAGAAAAATCTCGTCCACTCCTTTTTGTGACAACGCCAGCATTTCCTGCAGTTCACCGGCATGAAATGCGTGACCTTCCGCTGTTCCCTGCAGTTCGATATAGGCACCGGCATCGTTCATCACTACATTCATATCGGTTTCCGCATTGGAGTCTTCCGCGTAGTCCAGGTCCAGGACTGGGGTGCCGTCGTAGATACCAACGGATACCGATGCGAGCATGCCGTGAATCGGGTTCTCGGTTATGGTTTTTTGCTGAAGTAAAGTGTTGACTGCGTCGCAAAGGGCGATATATGAGCCGGAGATGGAAGCGGTTCTGGTGCCGCCATCCGCCTGAATCACGTCACAATCGAGGGTGATCGTACGTTCACCCAATGCCTGAAGATCGACCACCGCCCTGAGTGAACGGCCGATGAGCCGCTGTATTTCCAGAGTCCGGCCACTCTGTTTGCCCCTGCTGGCTTCTCGGCCCATACGCTCGTTGGTGGACCGGGGCAACATGCCGTACTCCGCTGTGATCCAGCCTTGGCCTCGTCCCTTGAGAAAACGGGGTACACGCTCCTCCACACTGGCGTTGCAAAGCACCCGGGTATCCCCGAACGATACGAGCACCGATCCCTCTGCGTGCTTGGTAAAGTTGCGAGTAAAGGTCACGGGACGCATCTGGTCGGGTTTTCGATTGCTCGGTCTCATATTGGTTTTTTCCTGTTGCTTAAATAGGTTTGTACAGCGTCTCGCCGGTGATGCTCCAACAAGACTGAAACTGGTCTGGATCTGGGTCAGGTTGCGCTTTTCAAGCACAAATCACCGGTGGCCTGGTTCACCGGGAAGTCTACGGGTGCTGTTGGTATTGACTAAGCTTCTGGGGTGAGTGCGGATGGCTATCCCAATAAATTTATTTGTCTTTATCCCATTCGAAGCGATCTACCAGTTGTTGCAGGTCTGCGATGGCTTTATCGAGGTTGTCGGCTGCAGGGTGAGTCAGTGGATCGGGCTCTCTATCGTGTACAGTATCAGCAGAGCCTCCATTGGAACACCACTTCAGTGCTATCAGAGTGACATTGTCGCTGTCAGGGAATGAGCTCAGTGCCGCCTCTTCCGCTAATACATTGATAGCGTCACGTACTTCCATACTGCAGAGAGTATCACTTATTAATTCTTCTTCGACACTGGACCAGAGACCGTCAGAACATAGCAGGATTATGTCACCGAACTCGAGTCTGCAATGACCCAGTTCGATCTCACTGGGTATTTCGTTTCCACCCAGGCAACGGGTTACGACGTTTCTATGAGGATGAGAGATCAACTCTCGGTTGGATATTTTCCCGTTTTGATGGAGTCGCTGAACATAGGAATGATCGGTCGTCTGAGTAATTTTCCTGCCTTTTCGAAAGATATAGAGCCGGCTGTCCCCCACGTGAGCCCACCAGGCCTCGTCATCCTGAAGCAGGGCTGCGACGGCTGTGGTGCGTGGGAAGACAGTCGGGGTTTGAGACAGGCCAAACTCGAGTATCTGCTGGTGTGAATTTCCAAACAATTCAATAAGAAACTGGTGTGGCGCCTTGATGGGGTGCTGGGTGTTTCGCCCAAGCTCACCGCATTCCTCGGTGAATATTTGTGCAGCTTTCTTTCCCTTCGGGTGTCCACCCATGCCGTCGGCCAGTCCCATGAGCGTCATTCCGCCCGATCGCACCAGGGTACAGCTATCCTGGTTTTCACTGCGATCACCGACCAGACTGACATGAGCCTGTTCATGCAAACTGTGCTTTTTCACTGTCGATCCCTCCATTACTTCGGCTTGCTGGTCCTGGTGTTATCCTCATCGTCGCCAACTTCGCCGGTCAATGCCTGCAGCATACTGCCGGCATTCTGGGGGCGAAGCAGTGGGTCAACCTCCATCGCCCAGTCGATCACCTCGAGCAAGCCTTTCGGGTAGCGTCGTTTGAATCTTTTAGCAGCAGGTTGCATGGTGTCTTTAGCATGCCGTTCCACTGCCGAAGGGGGTGGCCCTCCCTCGATGCAGGCTCTCATGGTCGAACCGATCGCGTAGACATCACTCCAGGGGCCAACATAACCCGACGGATAGTATTGCTCTATAGGGGAGAATCCTGGGGTAACTACCTGGGAGAATCGAGAGCGTCTGCTGGTGGCAAACTGATGAATGGCCCCGAAATCCAGAAGCAGCGGGTTCCCCCCGGGGCGCAAATGCATGTTACCTGGTTTGATATCCAGGTGCAGTTGACCCTGGGAATGTATCAGTCGCAGGGCATCCAGAACAGGTGGAAACACGGCCATCAGAAACCGGGCACTGAGTTTTCCCTTATGGCGTTTGATGTAATTGCCCAGGTTTTTCCCCTGCTCGTAGTCCATCACCATGTATGCCGTACCGTAACACAGGAAGAAAGTGCGTATGTTGACGATATTCGGGTGTCTGAGGGTGGAAAGGGCAATGGCCTCTTTGTAAAAAAGCCGTTTTCCCTGGTTGAAGGGTTCACGTGCTTTGTCGCCGATAATCTCCACCTGAAGATTCTGCCCGCGGGTGGCCAGCCTTTTTGGAAGATATTCCTTGATGAGGACGTGTTCCTGGGTTTTCTGGTCCTCAGCGAGGTAAATCAAGCTGAATCCTCCGGTCCCGATCAACCTGATAATGGAATAGCAATCTATAGTTGTGCCAGGAGGTAGATTTATTCGGGTTTCCGGCATTGCTTAGGAAATCGCTTGATGCTAGTTTCAGCTCTGGGCCTTATGATACACAGTTTAGGTTATCTGAGTCTCAGTGATTTCGAGTCCTTTGACAACTTGGGCGAACGCTATTCCGGACCGCAAAAGAGACAGTAATGTCAGCTCCAAGGTGGGCTCAGGTGGTTCAGATGATTACCGCAGTGGCTTTCATACAGCGTTGTTTCCCGGTGGTTATTTCCATACTACAGATTTGGGAATCAGGTTCTCGAGTTGGCAGAGAAGGGCTGTGTCGTGCATGCTGTTGCAGGCGGTGCATACCCACAATTGGTGAACAAAGTCCGGTGCCGTACGGGAAGTATGCCGAAGTCGGTTTTCCGGAAAATAAACAGAATCCAGACAGGTGTATTTTATGATTTCCAGTATGACAGCGTTTTCCCGCGCCGTATCCAAAAGTGACCAGGGTGAAGACAAAGGTGAATTGGTGTGGGAGCTTCGTTCTGTAAATAATCGGTATCTGGAAGTTATGTTACGCCTTCCCGACGAGTTGCGCGTACTGGAACCTCTGGTGAGAGAACGTTTGACCAAGCGGCTGGGGAGAGGGAAGGTGGATGGCACCCTGAGGTACTCGGCATCCGGAGAGGCGCCGGTAGCTGTTCGGATTAACGAGCAGTTGGCCAGAGGGATCATCGACGCAGCGTCAAAAGTAGGTCGTATTCTTCATGATGCAAGTAGTCCTAAAGCGATGGATGTATTGCAGTGGCCAGGAGTCGTGCAGCTCGAGCGACTAGACCTCTCACCGGTTCAGCAGCGGGCTGTAGGATTACTGGATCAGGCCATTGAGGAGTTGATCAGTGTTCGTCAGCGAGAAGGTTCACGTCTGGAAGAGTTGATTCTTCAGCGCACTGCCGCCATGCGCGTGGAAGTCGAGAAAGCCAAGGCGTTGATGCCCCGTGTGCTCGATGCCATTCGGGAAAGGTTGCGTGCCCGACTCGAGGAGGTTAGTGAGGAGCTGGACCCGGGGCGGCTGGAGCAGGAGATGGCGCTGCTGGCCCAGAAGCTCGATGTGGATGAGGAGATGGATCGTCTTCAGGCTCATCTTGACGAGGTGGATAACGTCATCACCAGAGAAGGGCCGGTTGGCCGCCGGCTGGATTTTCTCATGCAGGAACTTAACCGGGAAGCCAACACCCTGACATCCAAGTCAAATGATGTTGAGGTTACCCGAGTGGGTGTGGAGTTGAAGGTGCTGATCGAGCAGGTACGCGAGCAGGTCCAGAATATCGAATAACTCTCAAGGATAGGTGTGCTCCTGTTGCTGTGCTGGTGCATTGAGCATCTGCAGTTTTTTCACGGCCGGAGCAGCCCGGTGGACAGGGAATGTCCATGCCATTCGCTACGGTTTATCGGAAGCATTGGATTGTCTGAGCGTGACGAGCGGTGAAAACCAGCCCGCGTTCGGGATGGTGTTTCTCTGAAGGGGATTGTAGCTGGTCGTTCAGTGATCTATCCGTTCATCGCTTCTAAAGTGGTTATTGACGTATTGGACGAGTTCATCCGCCTGGTTGGTGGGTTGCAGCAAGTCCATAATTTGATTCAGGTGAACCGGATTTCCGAAGTTTTTGACCGCCAGACCAACATGGGTCAGTGTGGTCGCATCCAGGTGTTGCGTCCTGGCGTATTCCCGGTTGTAGGGTGCATACCTGTCTATGAACAGCGACCACACCTGTGCTTTGAACGCCTTTTTTACATAGTGCTGCACCCTTTTTTGAGACTCCTCATTCCATGTTGGGGTAGTCACCAGCTCGGCCGTTTTCATCTTGGTGTTCCCTGACTGAATCACGCCGGTCGCATTGACCAATCTACTTTGATAGTGGACCGTTCTGTGCTTGTGCAACAAGGGTCGAAAGATCGTGGCGACCACACCGTCGAATATGGCAAGCAAGGGCCGGGTGGGCCAGTAGGGTCTGGTTTTATCCAGTAGGATGGAAACCAGCTCACGAATGAGTGTCTCCAGTGATTCTTGACTGATTATGTTGCCATTTTCATCAGTGAACAGCTCCGAGATTTTTGCCGCATAGCGCTGGGCCGATTGCTCAAAGCGTGTGGCCTTTGGACGCCGGATATTCAGTTTCTTCCGTCTTTCCAGGAACAGCGCCAGATCACCTTCGGTATCAGAGTGGCTAACGGCATTCAGCTTGTTGGCTATATCCCATGAGTATGGAAGTGCCCAGGTGTATTTCTCGCCATGGGCAGTGAACAGACTATTGAGTTCAGTCAGCTGAATTTCATGGTTTTCCAGCGGACCATCTCCAGCATCTTCAGTCGTCCCGGTATCTTTGCGCTTGATGCGGCCATGTTCATCCAGCAGTGAAGGAAGTGAATCGTTGCTCAATCGAGCGGGACCGGATCCTGTGCTGTGGGGGCCCCAAAGGTTTCGTATCAAATGAAACACGGTACTCAGGATAGAATGACCGCCTTTTTCTGCTTCTGTAATCGCTGTCGGCGTCCGTGACAGGACATTTTTTATCTGCGTGGATTGTTTTTCATTCAATGGAGGTAGGATCTGATTTCCTATTGCAATGCATCCGGTAAAACTGTCACTTCTAACAGTGCCATCTTCTATTTCCCCGAGTAGTTCCTCAAGTTCCGCCAGTAAGCGATGTTGCAACTGAGGACCACTGAGTTGGCGAAGCATTTCTTTTGGAATTTCTTGATTCACGTTATCTCTCCAGGGACGCGCCAGAAGAAAAAAGGCACTCGTTTCTTACTGCCGCAGCTATCGAATGACTGCTTGCATTATTGATCATCCTGGTGATTTGAAAACTGACCGGGCGTTCCTGCCTTCATTTGATCGGGTTATTGCCGTTCACTTGTTCAATACTGATTTTCGCCCGAGGGTCTCCGATATCCTGCTGATTCCGGTCAGGTATTAGTAAAATAATCGGGCTACTCCCGCAGAAGTATTCCGGAATGACGAAATTGGAGGGTTTTTCTGTGGTATGGGGTAAACTAGTCAGTATTCCCGCCACAATAAACTGACGTAACCTGTCATATTTGAAGGAGAGCCATGATTGTGCGGAATCCCACCCGATACCTGGTTCGTTGATTCAATCAGATGTTTCGCCACCTCAACGACTTTGTTTGTTGCCTGCTTCTCGGCGGTCTTTTACTGTTCAGTGGGGTACCCCTCCTGTTGGCGGGTGAGTTGCTGCTGAGTGAAAAGGAGAAGCAGTGGCTGGCACGGCATCCGGTGATTCGGGTTTCGGTAAACCCGGACTCACCCCCCATCGCGTGGATTTCAGAAGCGAAGGACTATCTCGGGATTTCTGCAGACTTGCTGAAGGTAATCGAACAGCAACTCGACGTTTCGTTTGAAATTGTTCCGGGGATGGATTCCCAGGATACTCTGAACAAATTTATAAACGGTAGTGTCGATCTGATATCTGATGCGACTGGAACAACCAGAGCAGGTGGGATCAGCTTCGGTGCAATACCCTATCTTGAGTTGCCTGGCGTCATCGTGTCGGCAAGGAACTTCAAACGTCTCACCGATCTTGCTGGCTTCAGGGTCGCTGTGGTATTCGGAGGGATATGGGATGATCATGTCTCTGTCTATGACAGGGAAATGGCAATAATCAGAGTTGAGGATCCCCGTACAGCGCTTGAATTGGTTCGGTTGGGTGCTGCCGATGCGGCCATCAGTGACGTGGCTACCGCCTCTTATCTCCTTGGAAAAGCTAGTTCCAGAGACCTCGCTGTTGTTGCTTATCTGGATCAGAAGCTGGAATTACTATTGGCTGTTCATGAGGATCGCCCGGAACTGCTCGGAATACTCAGGCAAACGATCGCCGGTATTCCCGAAAGTGCACGTGAAGCAATAGGCATGAAGTGGGCCTTCACGGATTCACAGAGGAGAGGCTTCGATGAGGTGTATGTATATTCTCTGCTGAGTCTGCTGCTGGTTGTGTTGCTTATGGCAGCCTTTTCTTACTACTGGAGACGTGCAGTGGAGAAGCGTGTTGCCATACGTGTCCATGAACTGAAAGCAGCGCTGGAAGAGGAGGTTGAACTCCGAGAGAGACAGCTTATCTCCCAGTTTGCGTTGGGTGTCGCTCATGGGATAAAAAATCCTCTGGCTATCCTGCAGATGGGGGTGGATTTTTTCTCCGGGGATGCCATCAGAGACGAGACGGAACGCGCTGTTCTCGAGGATATGGGGCAGTCGGTGTGCAGGATGGAGCTTATAGCCCAGGATCTGCAGATTCTGTCGAGGCAGAAACGGTCCGAGAGTGAAATATACGGATTCAACGAATTGGTCAAGGAGACGGTTTTAGGCTACCAGGCCCAGTTTGAATCCAAGGGTATCGAAATCGTCTTGGAGCTGGATTCCGGGGTATTACCGGTTCTAATGGACCGGAAACAACTGAAAGAAGCATTGAAATGCCTTTTGAGTAATGCGTTACAGGCGATGGAGAGTGGGGGAAGGCTTAGGATCGACAGTGAGAGAAAAAGACTTCAGCCCGCTGATATGGAATGGGTTGATGATGATTTCTTCGTTCTGGGAGATCCGGTCGTGTGGCTGGATTTATCGGATTCAGGAAGCGGGATTTCTGTTGAAAACATGAATTGGATTTTCGATCCGTTTTTCAGCGCGTTCAGCCAGGGTGAGGGGATTGGTCTGGGCCTGTCCATTGCCAGGAATATTGTTAAACTCCACGAGGGGTCAGTCGATGTGCGGAACCTCCCTCAGGGAGGGATTTCTGTGGTGATGGTATTCAAGATTCAGGAAGGAGGAACGGGGTGAAAAAACGTATTCTGGTAGTGGATGATGAAGTTGCATTGACACGCATGATCAGGATGAACCTGGAGAGGGCTGGTGATTTCGAAGTACGAACTGAGAATGCGGGCAGCAAAGCGGTAGCTGCAGCCAGAGAATTCCGGCCGGATGTGATTTTGTTGGATGTTATGATGCCGGATAAGCCGGGTGACGAGGTGGCTCAGGAACTCAAGGATGATCCCCAATTATCGGGTATTCCCTTTGCGTTTCTCACCGCCATCGTAACCAAGACGGAAACGGGGGAGGCAGGTAGCGATATTGGGGGTAA
This sequence comes from Gammaproteobacteria bacterium, assembly GCA_024227135.1. Lineage (GTDB taxonomy): Bacteria > Pseudomonadota > Gammaproteobacteria > Chromatiales > Chromatiaceae > JAHEHQ01. The sequence continues at coordinate 887 of JAAELC010000338.1, read as the reverse complement.
TTACTTTATTGCGAAACCTGTCAGGACCGAGGACTTGTTGGCCGCCATTGAAAAAATGACCGGTTGACTCACTGCTTTACAGCCAGCTTCCGGGATTATCCACTATGAGTGAACCCGTCGGACCCGCCACAGTTCTGGTCGTGGACGATGTCCCCGACAACATCGAAGTGGTCGCAGGCATTCTGAGCGGGTCATACCAGGTGAAAGCCGCCATCAGTGGCGAGCGTGCCCTGAAGATTATCAATTCCGACAAACCACCCGATCTCATTCTCCTGGATATCATGATGCCTGAAATGGACGGTTTTCATGTATGCCGGAGGATCAAGGAAAACCCGCGAACCCGCCATATACCGGTGATATTTTTATCGGCAATGAATACGGACAAGGATATAGTCCATGGTCTTGAGTTGGGGGCCGTAGACTATGTCACCAAGCCTCCCATGCCGGCGGTCTTACTGGCACGGGTTGCCACACATGTAAGGCTGAGTCGCGAAAAACAACTCGTTCTTGAGAATGCGGTACTCAGAGAGGATGTGGAACGTATTACCCGGCACGATTTGAAAAATCCGTTGGGTATCATTCTTGGGTATGCATCGATGTTGTCTGAAGACCCCACCATCGAGTCTGAGCATCGTGAATCAGCCAGGTTCATGGAGATTGCGGCCTATGAAATGATGGACCTCATCAACAACTCCCTCAATCTCTACAAAATTGAAAAGGGCACTTACCAATGTGAGCCACAACCCATTCCCCTGGCTGATATCGTTATCGCGCCGAGGAAAGCTCGGCGTATCTTTCGGGGTGTAAGTCCCCGTCGGGAAAGGGTTAGCCACCCACCCGTATCGAGTCTTGGACCTGTGGCGGAGTGCGGAGTCACGAACAAAGCA